>NZ_JARVSO010000039.1:0-121841 GCF_030209155.1 Pseudomonas sp. fls2-241-TYG-175
AGTTGCGCCAGCTTGTTATAAGCGCCGCGAATCTTGAACGAGAACACCGGCTGCAAGTCTTCGCGCTTGAGCAGCACCTGATTGCCGAGCCGTTCGGAGAGCTGACGCGCGCCATGCAGCGGCGTCTCGATGGCGACGTCGTAGACGCGGGAAGTGAGGATTTTGCGGGCGTAGTGATTGAGCAGATCGGGCTGGCCATGACTCATCGCGTCGTGTCCTTGCAGGTCGTTGTTTCGCAGGAGGCGTTGCAGGAAGAGGCAACGATCGAGTGCGCGGTTGCAATGAGGGCGATAGAGCGATGGATAGCGATCATGTCTGACTCCTGTTGAGCATTAGTGGCTCTGGAGGCAGAAAAAAACCCGCCTCCAGGGCGGGTTTTTTGCAAACGTCGGCTAACCCGCCATGACTGGAATGACGGTAATAATAATCTGGCCGAGGTTTTGCTGGATGAGGTTCATGTGGCCGAGGGTAGGGCGGCCGGGGCAATGAAGTCAAGGCTTGATTGCCAACATCCCGAGACGTCCGGCTTCTGAAGATCCTGTCAGGCTTTTTCGTTTATTGATGAGTATCAACATTTTTATTTCACATTGGCACTTTAATGTTGATCCAACGGTCAGTTATTCCAGCTTTACTGACCGTCGTAACTGACCTTGGTAAAACCACTGCATGACTCAATCAGCCGGAGGGCGAAGAAATGGATGAATATCAGGAAGAACTGCTCGAATATCGCGCATCGGAGCTGGACCCGGTAGAACCGGCCGATGACGCTACCGAACTGTGAAGGGCTTCAGGCACTTCGACGCTGGCTGCGGCGGAACTCCCCCGGAGTCTGTCCGTTCCAGCGTTTGAAGGCGCGTTGAAAGGCTTCGGCCGACGCAAAACCCAGCAGATAGGCAATCTCCCCGAACGCCAGTTCGGTGTCGCGAATATACGTCATCGCCAGATCACGTCGCGTGTCATTCAGGATCGCGCGAAAACGGGTGCCTTCTTCGGTCAGCTTGCGGCGCAGTGTCCAGGTCGGCAACTTAAGCCGCGCAGCCACTTCCTCCAGGTCCGGTTCCCTGCCTCCGCTCAATAAAGGTCCCAGCAACTGAGTGATGCGTTCACGCAGACTGCGTGTGCGGGTCAATTGATCCAGTTCCCTCTCGCACAACAGCAGCAGATGCCGCCAGGTGCTCGGACAGTGGTCGGGGTTTTTCAGCGCCAGGCTGTCCAGGTCCAGCCGAAGCTGGTTGGTGGTCGCACCGAACGCAATAGGGTTGTCGCTCAAGTGTGCGTATTGCGCGGCGTACTCAGGTGCTTCGAACTCGATTTCGACCCGTTGAGCGCGCAGTTGGCGACCGGCCAGCGCTGATAGTTGCGCGACCCAGCCGCTCAGGATCGAGTCCACGACAAAGCGGTTGTAACTGTTATAGGGGCTGATGGAATAGAAGCGTATCCACGCCCCGCCAGCCTCTTCATGAAAGCTCGACTGGCCTCGATAGTTTGCGCCGTACAGAGGCTCGAAGCGGATCATGGTGCGGGCTGCCTCGCGTACATTCGGTGCCTGGGCTGCGGTGACACCGGCAAGCCCCGCCTGACCGAGCCTGCTCAGCGCCCCCATGCGCAACCCCAGACCCGGTTGGTTGGTAAGCCGGATGGCGGCGTGGCCCAGTCGCATGTAGCGTGGAATCGACAGCCGTGCGCCGGCTTCGCTCAGGCGTCCTGCATCCAGACCGTATTGTTCGAGCAGCAGGTCGGGGTCGTGCCCGAAACTGCGTACCGCGTCGGTCAGGCTCTGTACGAAACCCACCGAGAGATCGCCCAAGCGCAGGGTCAGGTTCGGCATGTTCAGAGCCAGACGTTGATCAGGCGGGCACCACCGTCAGCAGCATTGTCCAACGGCTGCTCGGCGATGGTCTGACCGCTGCGGCTGACAAAGCTCTGCCCGGAAGTGCCGTGATTCCAGAATTGCCCGTGCATGAACACGCTGATACCGGCCCTGGCGGTGCTCTGTGGTTCGCGTGCGATGAGGGTCAGGCGGTGCCAGGCTTCGCGTTCGCTCAGGCTGCCGGGCTCAAGGTCCAGTGTCGGCGTGTCGTGCGTGCGGGTGCCATGCCACGCACCCGACCAGCTGTTTTTCCCGTTTACAAAGGCAGGTACGACGATCAACTCGACGTTTTGCTGATTCATCCGTGCGTAATTATCGGGGTACCAGCTGTCGGTGCCGATGAGGATCCCCAACCGGCCGGCCGGCGTGTTGATCACATTGATCCGGGAGTCGCCTGCCGCTTTGACGTAACGCTTATGGTAGCGGCTGGTAAACAGCTGGCGTTGGGGCTGGCCCAGCGGCTTGCCGTCACTGCCGAAGGTCACGCTGCTGTTGTACAAGGCGCCGCTGCCGACCTGCAACTGCCCGTCTTCCACGCGTGGGTCAGGCAGTACGATGGAGCCTGCCACCAGCGT
This sequence comes from Pseudomonas sp. fls2-241-TYG-175, assembly GCF_030209155.1. NCBI lineage: Bacteria > Pseudomonadati > Pseudomonadota > Gammaproteobacteria > Pseudomonadales > Pseudomonadaceae > Pseudomonas > Pseudomonas sp. fls2-241-TYG-175. The sequence goes on from NZ_JARVSO010000039.1 coordinate 2,446, forward strand.
TACCTCGAATTCCTTGGCCAGCCCGCCGAAAACGTTCTGATAATCGCGCACCATGGAGCGCGCCTTCATCCGCAGACGCGCATCGTCCACACGTTTTTCGCCCTCGGCAGTCATCATCGCCGTGACGAATTTCAGCGGATTGCTCCAGGCCAGCCAGTCCATGGACTCGTCCACGGTGGCAGCCTGATAGAACTGGTTCTTCTCACCACTGGCATACAACCAGGTGCCGATGTGCTCAGGCAGTACGACGATAGTCCGGGCATTGAGCAGTCCCTGGTCGCGCGCTTGCTGCAGGTAGGCTGCCAGTTTGCGATGCAGATGCGACAGGTCCTGATAATCGGTGGGAAACAGCTCGGGCTCGATGCCCAGCAGGTTGCCCCGTTCGCCGGGCTGCCCTTCATTGATGGCCAGGCGGATGCGCAGATCCGACAGGTAATGCCCCATCGGGCGCTGCTCGGTCCAGAGTGCGTAACTGACAAGGCTGGCCAGGCTCACCAGAATGAGGCACGTGGCAAAGAATTTACGCATAAGAGGGGCGCACGGCTGCCTGAGTGAAATAGTCGACTAGGGTAGGACTACACCCGGCGCTTGCCAAGGGGTGATGCGCGTTTGGATCAATAACTTGTCACTTTCGGTCATTGAGTGTGATCGGGCGGCTCTTTACTGTTGCGCCATAAAGGGTCTACAGGATCCTGATGAAGAGGGCACGCAGAGGTCCTCATCTACCCGTGATTGAAACGATGGAGCTCCGCCATGACTGCTGCTCATTACCCGCATCTGCTGTCCCCGCTGGATCTGGGCTTCACCACGCTGCGCAACCGCAGCCTGATGGGCTCGATGCACACCGGGCTTGAAGAGAAGCCAGGCGGTTTCGAGCGCATGGCGGCGTACTTTGCCGAGCGTGCACAGGGTGGTGTGGGCCTGATGGTGACGGGTGGCATCGCGCCGAACGAAGAGGGCGGCGTCTACGATGGTGCAGCCAAGCTCACGACCCCGGAAGAAGCCTTGCAGCATCGCGTCGTGACCCAGGCGGTTCACGAGGCAGGCGGCAAGATCTGTCTGCAGATCCTGCATGCCGGGCGCTATGCGTACAGCCGCAAGCAGGTCGCGCCCAGTGCGATTCAGGCACCGATCAACCCGTTCAAGCCGCGTGAACTGGACGAAGAGGGCATCGAAAAGCAGATCAGCGATTTTGTGACCTGCTCGACCCTCGCTCAGAGCGCAGGCTATGACGGCGTGGAGATCATGGGGTCGGAGGGTTACTTCATCAATCAGTTCCTGGCCGCGCATACCAACCACCGTACCGACCGCTGGGGCGGCAGTTACGAAAACCGTATGCGTCTGGCGGTAGAGATCGTGACGCGTGTGCGTGAGGCCGTTGGCCCGAATTTCATCATCATCTTCCGCTTGTCGATGCTGGATCTGGTCGAAGGCGGCAGCACCTGGCAGGAAATCGTGCAACTGGCAAAGGCCGTCGAGCAGGCGGGCGCGACGATCATCAACACCGGTATCGGCTGGCACGAAGCGCGGATTCCGACCATCGCCACCAAGGTCCCACGCGCCGCGTTCAGCAAGGTCACGGCCAAGCTGCGTGGTTCGGTGAACATTCCGTTGATCACCACCAACCGGATCAACACCCCGGAAGTCGCTGAACGGATTCTCAGTGAAGGCGATGCGGACATGGTCTCCATGGCGCGGCCTTTCCTGGCTGATCCGGAATTCGTCAACAAGGCTGCGGCCGGGCAGGCAGAACTGATCAACACCTGCATCGGCTGCAATCAGGCGTGTCTGGACCATACCTTCGGCGGCAAGCTGACCAGTTGTCTGGTCAACCCGCGCGCCTGTCACGAAACCGAACTGAATTATCTGCCCACCCGACAGATCAAGAAGATCGCCGTTGTTGGCGCAGGTCCTGCCGGGCTGGCGGCGGCCACCGTGGCTGCCGAGCGCGGACATCAGGTGACCCTGTTCGATTCCGCCAGCGAAATCGGCGGTCAGTTCAACATCGCCAAGCGCATTCCGGGCAAGGAGGAGTTTTCCGAAACCCTGCGCTATTTCACTCACAAGGTGCAGGACACCGGTATCGACCTGCGTCTGAATACCCGCGTGACTGCGCAGGATCTGTTGGGCGCGGGCTTTGACGACGTCATCCTGGCCACCGGCATCGCTCCGCGTACACCGGCCATTCCCGGTATCGACAACCCGAAGGTGCTCAGCTATCTGGACGTGATTCTGCAGCGCAAGCCGGTAGGGCGCAGCGTGGCGGTGATCGGCGCGGGTGGTATCGGTTTCGACGTGTCGGAGTATCTGGTCCATCAGGGTATCGCCACCAGTCTGGATCGTGAGGCGTTCTGGAAAGAGTGGGGCATCGACACCACGTTGGAAGCGCGCGGTGGCGTGGCGGGGATCAAGCCGGAAGTTCATGCGCCGGCGCGTCAGGTTTTCCTGTTGCAGCGCAAAAGCTCCAAGGTCGGCGACGGTCTGGGCAAGACCACCGGCTGGATTCATCGCACGGGCTTGAAGAACAAGCAGGTGCAGATGCTCAACAGCGTTCAGTACCTGAAAATCGACGATGCCGGTTTGCACATCCGCATCGGCGAAGAGGGTGAGGAAAAGCTGTTGCCGGTGGACAATATCGTGATCTGCGCCGGGCAGGACCCGTTGCGTGAACTGTATGACGATCTGGTCGCGGCGAAGCAGAGCGTGCATCTGATCGGTGGCGCGGACGTCGCAGCCGAACTGGACGCCAAGCGGGCGATCGATCAGGGCTCGCGGCTGGCCGCCGGGCTGTGACATCGCTCGCGGGCAGGTAAACTGCGGCTCGTTTCATAACCGGCCTTCACCATGATCCGCGATGCCCTCGACTGGCAACCCGTTGCAGCGCTTGAACCCCTCGACTTCGACTGGCTGCAACAGGCCGGGGTCGAGGTCAAGGTTTTGCGTCTGGACCTCATCGACCCGCTGATCAGCGGCAACAAATGGTTCAAGTTGATCGGGCACCTGACTCAGGCTGTCCGCGTCGGGGCAACGGGAGCGATCAGCCTGGGCGGTGCCCACTCCAACCATCTCCACGCGCTGGCCGCAGCGGGCAAGCGCTTTGGCTTCCCTACTGTCGGTCTGTTGCGCGGTCATCCGCAGGAAACCCCAACCGTGCTAGACCTACAAGCCTTCGGCATGCAGTTGCACTGGCTCGGTTACGCCGGTTATCGCGAGCGTCATGCGGCTGATTTCTGGCTTCCCTGGCAGGCGAGCCATCCGGCGTTCTACCCGATCCCTGAGGGTGGTGGCGGTTTGCCGGGCACCGTGGGCTGCGCCCGGCTGTTGTCGTTGGTTCGCAGCCAGCTTGGGCAATCGGGGTGGGACGATTATCACGGCTGGTGGCTGGCCGCAGGGACCGGCACGACGCTGGCGGGGCTGGTCATCGCCGAGCAGGGTCGCCATCCGGTGTATGGCGCGATGGCGGTGCCGGATGATCATGGCGTCGCGCAGAACGTTGTGACATTGGCCGGTGATGACAAGCCCGGCTGGCAGTTGCTCGATGCCAGCCGAGGCGCGTTCGCCAGAACCGACCCCCTGTTGCTGGAATTCATGACCCAATGTGAAACGCACAGTGGCGTGCCGCTTGAGCCGATCTATACGGGCAAAGCCTTGCTGGCACTGCATGACGAGGTGCTGGCTGGCCGCTTCAAGCCTGGCACCCGTCTGGTTTTTGTCCATACCGGTGGGTTGCAGGGCCGACGTGCGATGGGGCTAAAGCCCGCGCCAGAGCCATTGGCATGAAACCTGTACCGAATGCGCCGAGGCGTCGGCCCTGACTATGCGGATGACTGTTCTGGACTGAGGTGTCCGGGTCGCTGTCTCGATAATCGATCCATTCCAGATCAATACGCCGAGGTCAGCATGACAACTACCGCCGCAGAACACGTGGATCCTGCCACGCTGAGAAAAGTCATCGTGGCCGCTGCCATTGGCAACTTTGTCGAATGGTTCGACTTTGCCGTCTATGGCTTTCTGGCCACCACCATCGCCTTGCAGTTCTTCCCCAGCGGCGACACCAGCGCCGCGCTATTGAAAACCTTCGCCGTGTTTGCCGTGGCGTTTGCGTTCAGGCCGTTGGGCGGCATCTTTTTCGGCATGCTGGGTGACCGAATCGGCCGCAAGCGGACGTTGGCCATGACCATTCTGCTGATGGCGGCGGCAACAACACTGATCGGTTTGCTGCCCACGTACGCCGCCATCGGTGTGACCGCGCCGATTCTTCTGACCATCATCCGCTGTGCCCAGGGCTTTTCGGCCGGTGGTGAATACGCCGGTGCCTGCGCCTACCTGATGGAGCATGCTCCGCGCACGCAACGCGCCTGGTACGGCAGTTTCGTGCCGGTCTCGACGTTTTCCGCCTTCGCGGCGGCGGCCGTGGTGGCTTACGCGCTTGAGGCTTCGTTGTCCGCTGAAGCCATGGGCAGTTGGGGCTGGCGTCTGCCGTTCCTGATCGCCGCGCCGCTGGGGCTGGTAGGTTTGTACCTGCGCTGGAAACTGGACGAAACCCCGGCGTTCCAGGCGGTAACCAAGGAGCACGCGGTCGCTCATTCACCGCTCAAGGAAACGCTGCGTAACCACGCAGGCGCTATCTGTTGCCTGGGCGCGTTCGTGTCGCTGACGGCGTTGTCGTTCTATATGTTCACCACCTATTTTGCGACCTATCTGCAGGTGGCGGGCGGCTTGAGTCGGGCGTCGGCGTTGCTGGTGTCGTTGATTGCCCTTGCGTTTGCCGCCGCGATCTGCCCGCTGGCCGGGGCGTATTCTGACCGGGTAGGGCGTCGCGTCACCATGGCCACGGCTTGCATACTGTTGATGCTGGTGGTGTTCCCGTCGTTTTTGATGGCCAGTTCCGGCTCGTTCGCAGCGTCCGTGATCGGCGTGATGCTGCTGGCGGTCGGCGCGGTGCTGTGTGGTGTGGTTACGGCAGCGCTGCTGTCGGAGACGTTTCCGACCCGTACGCGGTACACCGCGTCGGCCATCACCTACAACATGGCTTACACGCTGTTTGGCGGCACGGCACCCTTGATGGCGACCTGGCTGATCAGCACGACCGGCAGCAACCTGTCCCCGGCGTTCTACCTGATTGCCGTGGCGGTGATGGCGATGGTGGGCGGTCTGGCCCTGCCCGAGACTTCCAGGGTTTCGTTGCATGATGTGGCGGTTGCGGATAACGGGGCTGCAGTGGGTTCGGCTCAGACGCATGCGTAACGTCTGCTAACGGATGTGACGCGGAGCGTCACGGGAGGCATGTCCACGCGGAGCGATGGGCACGATAAGCCAAGTCACTGATCACCGATCGTTACCACGCTCCGCGTGGTAATGCATCTCAGGACGCTCCGCGTCCCGGCGTGCACGCAGATATACCCCAGTGATCAGACTCTTTGGGACGCAGAGCGTCCCGAGCGGCATGCCAACGCAGAGCATTGGCACGATCACTGTCAAATACCTTGTGCTTGCCAGTGGCTGAACCGGTTTACAAAAACGCAACAAAACGTGGCACACCTGCTCCAAAAAATGGCACATTGGCGCGCCCTGGTACGCGTGACACATCTTGTAATCATCCGTCCGGGGACACCCGAAAATCTTTTATGGATGAATCCCATGGCGACCAGTGCTCAGCCAGGTGCGGCGACGGCCACGACAACCCCACAATCCAGCCCGCTGGTGATGCGCATCATCGGTGCGGTTGCCCTCGCGCACCTGATCAATGACTTGATCCAGGCGATCCTGCCGTCGATCTACCCGATGCTCAAGGCCAGTTATGACCTGAGCTTCACCCAGATCGGCCTGATCACCCTGACGTTTCAGATCACGGCGTCGCTGTTGCAGCCCTGGGTCGGCTATTACACGGATCGCCATCCCAACCCGCTGGTATTGCCAGTGGGTTCGATCTGCACCCTGATCGGCATCGTGATGATGTCGATGGTCGGCACATTTCCGCTGATTCTGCTCGCCGCCGCGCTCATCGGCATCGGTTCGTCCACCTTTCACCCGGAAGCCTCGCGTATCGCGAGACTGGCCTCGGGCGGGCGTTACGGGCTTGCGCAGTCGACGTTCCAAGTGGGTGGCAACACCGGCTCGGCGTTCGGCCCGTTGCTGGCGGCTGCGATCATCATCCCGTTCGGGCAGGGTAATGTGGCCTGGATCGGCCTGTTCGCGTTGTTTTCCCTGGGCCTGCTCTACGCGATCAGCCGCTGGTACCGCGCGCACCTGAACCTGTTCAAGCTCAAGGCCGGGCAGGCCGCCACGCACGGCCTGTCGAGAAAGCGGGTGATCGCCTCGTTGGCCGTGCTGGCGTTTCTGGTGTTCTCCAAGTTCTTCTACATGACCAGCCTGACCAGCTACTTCACGTTCTACCTGATCGAGAAGTTCGACCTGTCCGTAGCCAGTTCGCAGTTGCACCTGTTCCTGTTTCTGGGCGCGGTGGCGGCGGGTACGTTCTTCGGCGGTCCGATTGGCGACAGGATCGGCCGTAAGGCGGTCATCTGGTTCTCGATCCTCGGCGCCGCACCTTTCACCCTGGCGCTGCCTTACGCAGACCTGTTCTGGACCAGCGTGCTGAGTGTGATCATCGGTTTCGTGCTGGCGTCGGCGTTTTCCGCCATCGTGGTCTACGCCCAGGAACTGGTACCCGGCAATGTCGGCATGATCGCCGGGCTTTTCTTCGGTCTGATGTTCGGCTTCGGCGGTATCGGCGCAGCCTTGCTCGGCAGTCTGGCCGACAGCCACGGCATTCTCTTCGTTTACAACCTGTGTTCGTACCTGCCGCTGCTTGGCATTCTCGCGATCTTCCTGCCCCGGACTAAATGATGCTAATAGCAACGCTGATCTTCCTGTTCACCATCACGCTCGTCATCTGGCAGCCCAAAGGGCTCAGTGTCGGATGGAGCGCAGTGCTCGGGGCGGGTCTGGCGTTGCTGACCGGCGTGGTTCATCTCAGCGATATTGCAGTGGTATGGGGTATCATCTGGAATGCCACTGCCACTTTCATTTCGCTGATCATCATCACGTTGCTGCTGGATGAGGCGGGTTTCTTTTCCTGGGCGGCGCTGCACGTGGCGCGGTGGGGCAATGGCAAGGGGCGGCGTCTGTTCGCATTCTTCGTATTGTTCGGCGCACTGGTGTCGGCGCTGTTCGCCAACGATGGCGCGGTGTTGATCCTGACGCCGATCGTGATCGCGATGATGCTGGCGCTACGCTTTTCCCCGGCCTCGACCCTGGCGTTCGTCATGGCCGCCGGGTTCATTTCCGACACCGCGAGCCTGCCGCTGGTGGTGTCGAATCTGGTGAACATTGTCTCGGCGGACTATTTCAAGATCGGCTTCAACCGCTATGCGGCGGTGATGGTGCCCGTCAACCTGGTCAGCGTTGCGGCCACCCTGGCGGTATTGATGCTGTATTTCCGTCGTGACATCCCGCGTGACTTCGACCCCGAGCAGCTTGAGAAGCCGGAAACGACCATCAAGGACCGGGCAACCTTCATGGCCGGCTGGTGGGTGCTGTTGATCCTGCTGGTGGGTTGTTTCGCACTTGAACCGCTGGGGATTCCGATCAGCGCGATCTCGGCGACCTGCGCGGTGCTGTTGCTGGGCATCGCCGCCAAGGGCCATACGATTTCCACGCGCAAGGTCGTCAAGGAAGCACCGTGGCATATCGTGGTGTTCTCGCTGGGCATGTATCTGGTGGTCTACGGCCTGCGCAACGCCGGACTGACCGGTTATCTGGCCAGTCTGCTGGACTGGTTCGCCGGTTACGGTATCTGGGGCGCGGCGATGGGCACGGGCGTGATGACCGCATTCCTGTCGTCGATCATGAACAACATGCCGACAGTCCTGATCGGTCTGTTGTCCATCGAAGGCAGTCATGCGACCGGTGCCATTCAGGAAGCGATGATTTACGCCAACGTGATCGGCAGCGACCTGGGACCGAAAATCACCCCGATCGGCAGTCTGGCAACCCTGCTGTGGCTGCACGTGTTGCAACGCAAGGGCATCACCATCGGCTGGGGTTATTACTTCAAGGTCGGCATCGTGCTGACCTTGCCGGTGTTGCTGATCACACTGGCGGCGCTGGCAGTGCGATTGGGTTGAACGGATGGCTGGTGTCGGCCAGGTTCGGCCACAGGTCCGACACCAGAAACAATCGCTCGGCTTCTTCCCACTCGCCGTCGGCATTCTCGGTCAGGCGCACCAGCAGCTGCGCCGGTGCCAGCGGGTCGAGTTGGGTCAGCCAGTCCTGTAACTGTTCACTGCTCCACGCCTGTCGATAGTGCGCGGGTGCCAGCCAGGCGTGGCGGGGCAGCGGTTGCCAGCGACCTGTTTCGCTCTGGCTCATGAACCGCTCCCAGTCGCGCTGATGCAGCCAGCGGCCTTTCAAATGCTGATGATGCGCTCCCACAGGTGGATCGGCAGATCCGGGCCAAGGGTAGAGCAGATACCCACCCAGCCACAGCTCGGCGCTGAATGTCTCGATGCCCAGAGCTGCCAGGGTCGAGCGACTTTCCGGTCGTGAAGAAATCGGCAGTTGATGCTGGCTCAGGTGCGCCAGCTTGCGATCCAGCCGGTCGTGACAGCCAGGGCCCAGCCATTGCGTCGGGTCGCTGCCGTCGCCGTCCTGCGGGCCGAGATACAGCTTTATCGCCAGCTCTACGTGATGCACGCCGTCACGGTCGCGCAGCAGCATATCCAGTTCGCCCAGTGTCTGACCGTCCAGGCGGATCGGCAGGTTGGCGGCGATGATCTCCACGCCCGGCGCGTGCTGCACTGCGAATTGCCAGAGTCTTTCGTAATAACGCCCCAGACGGCGCGTGGAGGCCTGCGCGATCCAGTGCTCCAGCTCCCGGCTGTCCTGATCCAGTTCACGGAGGAAATCGGCCAGTCGTTGTGGCGCCTCGACCCAGTCGCTCCCGGCCAGTGGATGGCGTTGCGGCCAGGGCGTGGCATCGAGCATGGGCGGCGCCAGAATGACCCACGCAAGGTCGCGCACCTCAGGGTGTCGCAACTGACGCGGCAGGTCGATCAGATCGGGGAATAAAGTCATGTATCGAGAATAGCTTGAGTCGGGTATGGCAGGTCGAGTGTTTTATCAGACGCCAGGTCGATATTGTTCACATCACAGGCGATCAATCCACTATCACGCTGTCAGGCCTGCCAAAGCGATCATTGCCTCGTAACAATTGCTTCGTAGCAATTCCTTCGTAGCAATTCCTTCGCAGCAATTGATTCGTAACAATGACAGGCATATCTTGATGCTGGCATTTTAATGTGAGCTTGTGTTCAGGCATTGAATGACAGCGGGTTTTTAAACCTTTCGTTGTTGACAGTGTGGTACAGCGAACGGGGCAATATTTGTCGTGATCAGGGTTTGGAAGGCCTGGAGTTTTCAATGAATGCTGAAATGCAGGCCCGGATAAAGAATCTTCTCTCACCTGCCGTTGCACTTGCGCAATGCCTGGCGATCCTGTGCTGGGTCATTGTTCTGCTGGTGACACCGGGCGTCCAGTACGGCGTTCTGGAAATCGCGCTTACCCTGGGGCTTCTTTCTATCTGTGTGGTGCAATGCCGAGCAAGGAATTTCAAGGTCTGGCGGCTGGCGGGCGTTCTCTTCGTGATCATGGTCGCCTGCTGTTTTGCCAGAGCCAGTCAGTTGAACAGCGCCATGGGCATCAATTGGGCATTGCCCATTGCCGTAATGATTATTCTGGGGTCGACATTGTTGATGGTTTATACCCGGGATTATGTCGTCGTGACGATGCTCTCCTGGATCATTCTCTCTCCCGCGCGTGGTATTGAACCCGGCGCGGTGGCTTATATATTCATCGCGTTGCTGTTTATTGCATCGACCAGCCTCGGCATTCTTCTCAATCACACCTACACCCGGACGATTAGAAATGTACTGTCGCTGGAAAGCCGCTTTCGCGAACTGTCGTTGACTGATCACCTGACGGATATATTGAATCGTCGCGCCCTGATGGAGTCGCTTGAATATCATCTGGATGCCCGAAGTGCCGGTTATTTTCTGATGCTGGATATTGATGACTTCAAGCGGATCAATGACGAGTCCGGCCATGACGTCGGTGATGACGTGCTGCGATACATGGCCTCGTGCCTCAAACGAACGGATGGCAGCCTCGCGTATGGCCGTCTGGGTGGTGAGGAATTCGGTGTGATCCTGCCGGTCTGCGGCGAGCACCAGGCGCTGGACTATGTGAGCCGCCTGCTGGACACCATCAGGCAATCAGCGACCGGTTACCCCTTCACCTGCAGCGCCGGGCTGGCTGAAATCGACGCCGAATCGACCGCTTTTCAGGTGCTCAAGACGGCGGACGTCAACCTGTATCAGGCCAAGGGGGCAGGCAAGGACATGGCCTTCTGGAAAAATTCGCCGCTGGCTGACTCGACAGCAGGGCGCTTGTACCCCGAGCGTGATCAGGTGCAGGGGCTGGTGCCGTCTCCCGGCCTGGAGCCCTGAAACGGCGCCTGCTGCTGCACGTCCGTTTGCCGCTGCGCGGTGCTTTCGCCCATAATCCCTTTTTCCAAGCCGTCTCGAACCCGCAGCAGGAGTCTCATGGAGCAATTTCGCAATATCGGCATCATCGGCCGCCTGGGCAGTGTTCAGGTGCTCGATACCGTGCGCCGACTCAAGAAATTCCTGTTGGACCGGCATCTTCACGTCATCCTTGAAGAGACCATCGCCGAAGTGCTGCCGGGTCACGGCCTGCAGACCTCGTCGCGCAAGATGCTCGGTGAAGTCTGCGACATGGTGATCGTGGTCGGCGGTGACGGCAGTCTGCTGGGTGCTGCCCGGGCGTTGGCCAGGCACAACGTGCCGGTTCTGGGTATTAACCGGGGCAGCCTGGGGTTCCTGACTGACATCCGTCCCGACGAGCTGGAGGTCAAGTGCGCCGAAGTGCTGGACGGGCATTATCTGGTCGAGAACCGTTTTCTGCTGCAGGCCGAGGTTCGCCGTCATGGCGAGGCGATCGGGCAGGGCGATGCGCTTAACGACGTGGTGCTGCACCCCGGCAAATCCACCCGGATGATCGAGTTCGAGATCTACATCGACGGCCAGTTTGTGTGCAGCCAGAAGGCTGACGGCCTGATCGTTGCCACCCCGACCGGTTCGACAGCCTATGCGTTGTCGGCGGGCGGCCCGATCATGCACCCCAAGCTCGACGCTATCGTTATCGTGCCGATGTACCCGCACACCTTGTCCGGCCGGCCCATCGTGGTCGATGGCAACAGCGAGCTGAAAATCGTGGTCGCCAAGGACATGACGATCTATCCGCAAGTCTCCTGTGACGGGCAGAACCACTTCACCTGCGCGCCCGGTGACACCATCACGGTCAGCAAGAAACCGCAGAAGCTGCGTCTGATTCATCCTCTGGACCATAACTACTACGAAGTCTGCCGCACCAAGCTCGGCTGGGGCAGCCGGCTTGGTGCTGGAGGCGACTGATGATCGATCCGGCGCGTGGCTACGATCTGATCGGTGACGTGCATGGGTGTGCTCATACCCTGGAGCATCTGCTGGAGCTTCTCGGTTACCGCCTCCAGGCTGGCGTGTGGCGCCACCCTGAACGCATCGCGATCTTTCTCGGTGACATCATTGACCGCGGGCCTCGCATCCGTGAGTCGCTGCATATCGTTCATGACATGGTCCAGGCCGGTCAGGCGTACTGCATCATGGGCAACCATGAATTCAACGCACTGGGCTGGGTTACGCCGGCGTTGCCGGAAAGCGGCCACCGTTTCGTGCGTGAGCACACGCCGCGTCACGCCAAGCTGATCGGCGAGACGCTGGCGCAGTTCGAACAGCATCCCGATGAGTGGAAAGCCTTCGTCGAATGGTTCTATGAGCTGCCGCTGTATCTGGATGCAGGGCGCTTCAGGGTAGTGCATGCCTGTTGGGATGCGACCCTGATCGACCCGTTGCGCGGTCTGCACGGCACCGGTTGCATCGATAAACACTTCGTCCAGGCCTCGGCCGTGCCCGGCAGTTTTGCCAGCAATGTGTTCAATCGCCTGCTGCGCGGTACCGACATGCGCCTGCCGCACGGTCTGACCCTGACCGGTGGCGACGGCCTCACCCGTGCCTTCTTCCGCACCAAGTTCTGGGAAGACGATCCGCAGACCTACGGCGATATCGTGTTCCAGCCCGACGCGCTGCCCGAGGGCGTGGCCAAGACGCCGTTGTCCACTTCCGAAAAGAATGCGCTGCTGCGTTACGGCAGTGACGAGCCGATGCTGTTCGTCGGTCATTACTGGCGCAGTGGTATTCCTGCACCCATCCGGCCAAACCTGGCCTGTCTGGATTACAGTGCCGTGCTCTACGGCAAACTGGTCGCTTACCGACTGGATCAGGAAACACACATCGATCCGGACAAATTTGTCTGGGTCGACGTACAGCGTCCCGAGGTTTCACGATGAACCCTGTTGCAGCCCTGCGTCTGCCGTTGAACGCTGACCTGAGCGGTTTCGTGACCCTGTTGCAGCGTCTGCAGATTCCGCATCGGGTCAGTGAAGAAGTGGGCGAACAGGTACTGTGGGTGCCGGATGCGGGAGAGTTGGTGCAAGACGTCCGAGAGCTGTACGAGCGCTTCCCCCAAGGTGACGAAGCCTTTCAATTGCCCGGCAGCACTCAGGCTCCGGTCACCGGTGGTCCCGGTGTGATGCATCAGTTGCGACGTTGCCCGGTGACCGCGCTGGTGCTGCTGGTCACGTTGCTCGTCGCCGGTCTGACCTTGCTGGGCGACAATCTGGAAGCCATTCGCTGGCTGACGTTTCTGGACTTCCGTGTTCAGGGTGATTACGCCACCTTCCTGCCACTGGATGACATGCTTGCCAGTGGTCAGTGGTGGCGGATCGTATCGCCCATGCTGATTCACTTTGGCATCCTGCATCTGGCCATGAACGGCATGTGGTACTGGGAGCTGGGTCGGCGGATCGAGATTCGTCAGGGCAGCTGGCAGTTGCTGGGTCTGACGCTGCTGTTCTCGGCAGTGTCCAACTATGTTCAGTACCTGTCGTCCGGTCCAAGTCTGTTCGGTGGGCTGTCCGGTGTGCTTTATGGTCTGCTCGGCCACTGCTGGATTTTCCAGATGCTGGCGCCCAATCCTGTCTATCGCCTGCCGCGCGGCGTGCTGGCGATGATGCTGATCTGGCTGGTGCTGTGCCTGTCAGGTCTGGTGAGCATGCTCGGCTTTGGCGAAATCGCCAACGGTGCCCACGTCGGCGGCCTGATCATTGGTTGTATTACCGGCCTGCTGGGTGGTGCGCTCGCGCGCCGCAAGGCCTAAAATTGCCCGCTATTTTCTGGAGTGCGCCATGTCGTCTTTTGTAGAAATGATTGAAAACATCACCCCGGATATCTACGAGAGCCTGAAACTGGCCGTGGAAATCGGCAAATGGTCCGACGGTCGCAAGCTGACGCAGGAGCAGCGCGAGCTGTCGCTGCAGGCATTGATCGCCTGGGAAGCGCAGAATCTGCCTGAAGACCAGCGCACCGGTTACATGGGCCCGCAGGAATGTTCGTCCAAGTCGGCACCGGTGCCCAATATTCTGTTCAAGTCGGATGCCATCCATTGATCGAGATTGGACGCGGCGCCGTAAATAAGATGTCCGTGCGCCAGGACGACGATTCATCGCTGGTGCAGTACGCTTTTCGCCTGGGCGACACTGAAATCGCCGTCAACCCGCTGATCGGCAAGACGGTCCGTCTGGAATTTCTGGGCGCCATTCATTGCAGCCACTGCGGTCGCAAGACCAAGTCCAGCTACAGCCAGGGTTATTGCTACCCGTGCATGCTCAAGCTGGCGCAGTGCGACGTGTGCATCATGAGCCCGGAAAAATGCCATCACGACCAGGGCACCTGCCGTGATCCGTCGTGGGGCGAGCAGTTCTGCATGACTGACCACATTGTCTACCTGGCCAATTCGTCGGGCGTGAAGGTGGGCATCACGCGTTCCACCCAGCTGCCGACCCGCTGGCTGGACCAGGGCGCCAGCCAGGCGCTGCCGATTCTGCGTGTCGCTACGCGTCAGCAGTCGGGCTTTGTCGAAGACCTGTTGCGCAGTCAGGTGGCCGACCGTACCAACTGGCGCGCCTTGCTCAAGGGTGATGCCCAGCCGGTTGACCTCAAGGCCATCCGTCAGGAGCTGTTCGACACCTGCGGCGCGGGCCTGCTGGGATTGCAAGAACGATTCGGTCTGCAAGCCATCCAATTACTTCATGACGCCGAGCCCGTCGAGTTTCGCTATCCGGTCGAGGCTTATCCGACCAAGATCGTAAGCTTCAACCTGGACAAGAACCCGATTGCCGAGGGCACGCTGCTGGGGATCAAAGGCCAATACCTGATCTTCGATACAGGCGTGATCAATATTCGCAAATACACGGCCTACCAGCTGGCCGTGCATCAGTAAAAGGATTCCAGCATGCGCACCGAACAACCGACCATGATCTACCTGAAGGATTATCAGGCACCCGAGTACCTCATCGACGAGACGAACCTGACGTTCGAGCTGTTCGACGACCACTCGCTGGTCCACGCGCAACTGGTCATGCGCCGTAACCCCGCGCGTGGTGCCGGTCTGCCGCCGCTGGTGCTGGACGGTCAGCATCTGGAGCTGCTGTCGGTAAATCTGGACGACGTCGAGCTGACGGCGGCCGATTATCAACTGACCGAAGACCACCTGACCCTGCACCCCAAGGCAGAGCGCTTCACGGTCGACAGTACCGTGCGCATCCACCCGGAAACCAACACCGCACTGGAAGGGCTGTACAAGTCCAGCGGCATGTTCTGCACCCAGTGCGAAGCCGAAGGTTTTCGCAAGATCACCTATTACCTTGACCGCCCCGACGTGATGAGCAAGTTCACCACGACGGTCAGCGCCGAGAAACACAGCTTCCCGATCCTGCTGTCCAACGGCAACCCGATGGCCAGCGGCGAGGAAGAGGACGGTCGTCACTGGGCGACCTGGGAAGACCCGTTCATGAAACCGGCCTACCTGTTCGCGCTGGTAGCGGGCGATCTGTGGTGTGTCGAAGACACCTTCACCACCATGAGCCAACGGGTCGTGACCCTGCGCATCTATGTCGAGCCGGAAAACATCGACAAGTGCCAGCACGCCATGAACAGCCTCAAGAAGTCCATGCGCTGGGACGAGGAGACCTATGGTCGTGAGTACGACCTGGACATCTTCATGATCGTCGCCGTCAACGATTTCAACATGGGCGCGATGGAGAACAAGGGTCTCAACATCTTCAACTCCAGCGCCGTGCTGGCCCGTGCCGAGACCGCCACCGACGCCGCTCACCAGCGCGTCGAGGCCATCGTGGCCCACGAATACTTCCACAACTGGTCGGGCAACCGCGTGACCTGCCGTGACTGGTTCCAGCTGTCGCTCAAGGAAGGCTTCACGGTCTACCGCGACGCGGGCTTCTCCGCCGACATGAACTCGGCCACGGTCAAGCGCATCCAGGATGTCGCGTTCCTGCGCACTCACCAGTTCGCCGAAGATGCAGGTCCGATGGCCCATGCCGTGCGTCCTGACAGCTTCATCGAGATTTCCAACTTCTACACCCTGACCGTGTACGAGAAGGGCTCCGAAGTGGTCGGCATGCTGCATACCCTGCTGGGCGCCGACGGCTTCCGCAAGGGCAGCGATCTGTACTTCGAGCGGCATGACGGCCAGGCCGTGACCTGCGATGACTTCATCAAGGCGATGGAAGATGCCAACGGCGTCGACCTGACCCAGTTCAAGCGCTGGTACAGCCAGGCCGGTACGCCACGTCTGGCGGTCAGCGAGTCTTATGACAGCGCTGCGGGCACCTACAGCCTGACCTTCCGCCAGAGCTGCCCGACCACACCAGGTCAACCGGGCGATCAGAAGCAGCCGTTTGTGATTCCGGTCGAACTGGGCCTGCTGGACAGTCAGGGCAAAGATATTGCGCTGCGCCTGTCGGGCGAGGCGACAGCCACTGGCACCACGCGCGTGCTGTCGGTGACCGAGGCCGAGCAGACGTTCACGTTCGTCGACGTCACTGAAAAGCCGCTGCCTTCTCTATTGCGCGGCTTCTCGGCACCGGTGAAGCTGAGCTTCCCCTACGACCGCGACCAACTGATGTTCCTGATGCAGCACGACAGCGATGGCTTCAACCGCTGGGATGCCGGCCAGCAACTGTCGGTGCAGGTTCTGCAGGAAATGATTGCTCAACATCAACAAGGTCAGGCACTGGTCATGGATCAGCGTCTGGTGACAGCGCTGGGCACCGTGCTGGCTGACGAGCAGTTGGATCAGGCAATGGTCGCGGAAATGCTGTCGCTGCCGGGCGAGGCGTATCTGACTGAAATCAGCGAAGTGGCGGACGTCGAAGCCATTCATGCGGCGCGCGAATTCGCCCGTCAGCAATTGGCGGACAGCCTGTTCGACGGTTTGTGGGCGCGTTATCAAGCCAATCGTGACATCTCCAAAGTCACACCTTACGTCGCCGAGGCCGAGCATTTCGCCCGCCGTGCGTTGCAGAACATCGCGCTGTCGTACCTCATGCTCAGCGGCAAGCCGCAGGTGTTGACCGCGACCATCGACCAGTTCGATACCAGCGACAACATGACCGAGCGCCTGACTGCGCTGGCCGTACTGGTCAACTCGCCGTTCACCGAAGAGCGTGACAAGGCGCTGGCCGTGTTCGCCGAGAACTTCAAGGACAACGCGCTGGTCATGGATCAGTGGTTCAGCGTCCAGGCTGGCAGCACCCAGCCGGGTGGTCTGGAGCGGGTCAAAGAGCTGATGCAGCATCCTGCGTTCAACCTCAAGAACCCCAACAAGGTCCGCGCCCTGATTGGTGCCTTTGCCGCGCAGAACCTGATCAACTTCCATGCTGCGGACGGCTCTGGCTATCGCTTCCTGGCGGACCTGGTCATCGAGCTGAACGGCTTCAACCCTCAGATCGCCTCCCGCCAGTTGGCTCCACTGACTCGCTGGCGCAAATACGACAGCGCCCGTCAGGTCCTGATGAAAGCCGAGCTGGAGCGCATCCTTGCTTCCGGCAAGTTGTCGCCGGATGTGTATGAAGTGGTGAGCAAGAGCCTGGCCGAATAAGGGCTGATGTAATGAAGGGTGTGATGTCGGCACTCTGAACAGAAGGGCTGTCCGCTGCGGGGGACGGCCCTTTTTTATGCAGTGAGTGACCGGGCGTTTCAGACACCACAGATTGCGCGCGCAATGATCGCGTGAACATCGAGACAAATCCTACGAAAAATCTCACATGTGATATATATCCAGCCGTGAAAACTTCTGATACGTTGCTCATCAGTTTCATGGCCATACACAAGGGGAAGCGCCAATGCCTCGTAAAACCAAGGGCGATAACGCAACTGACCCGGCCAAGGCATCGAAGAGCTCCACCGACTACATGCGTGAAATGCGTCTGCGACTCAAGGACGCCGGGCTGGTCAAGCGGGAGTTCTGGATACGGCCCGAGAACGTCGATGCCCTGCGGGGGATCGAGAAAGCGTTAAGACAGCCCTTTCTGGGTGACAGGATCAAACTGGAGGATTTCATGACCGAGAACACCAACTGGACGATCAGCTCTCTGCAAAAGGCCCTTTCCGAACTGGATCTGGTCACTGAGGGCAGGATCGAGATGGGCGTTATCGAAGGCGACGCGGCAGGCATCAAGCTGACCATGGCCGACTTCGGTGATCTGCCTATCTACATCGCGGTCGAGGGCGATCAGATTCTGGCCGACGCCACGCTGATCGAAGTGAACAAGATCAAGGATGTCGCCGCCTTCAATGGCGAAGTGTTGCGCAGTCGCGACCTGTTTCCGCTGTCTTCGGTCGGTATCGAAAGTCTGGCTGATGGCCAGGAAGTCTATTGCCTGTTTGGCGCGCTGAGCGCTGCGTCTTCGCTCACAGTGATTGTTCAGGAAATTCTGACCCTCGCGGACAACGTGATCCGTGCGGCCGAAGCCTTCGAAGATCACTTCATTTACTGAACATCCCTGTCAGGAGCAAAGCATTCATGACAACAAGCATCTGGAAAAAACTGGTTACCGCTGTCCGTGGTGGTGCTTCCGAAGTGGGCGAGTCGATCGCCGACGCCAACGCGATCCGTATTCTGGATCAGGAAATCCGTGACGCAGACAGCGCGCTGGTCCGGGCGCGCGACGGCCTGATCACCATCAAGGCCAAGCACAAGCTTTCGGCGCAGCGTCTTGAAGAGCACGCCACCAGTATCGCCAACTGGGAAGGTCGCGCCATGCAGGCCCTGAACAAGGGTGAAGAAGCGCTGGCTGTGGAATGCGCCACCAAGATCGCCGAGATCGAAGCCCTGCGTGATCAGGAAAAGGAACTGGCTGATCAGTTCGGCAAGCAGGTCGGTCTGCTGCAGGAACAGGTCGTTAAAGCCGAGTCGCGCATCAAGAGCCTCAAGCAGCAGGTCGAAATGGCCAAGGCGCGCGAGACCGTACAGAAAGCCCGCGTTGCAACAGCCACTGCCACCGGTGGCGCGAGCGGCGCGGTCGAAACGGCCGTCGGTTCGCTGGCTCGCCTCAAGCAGCGTCAGGACGAACAGGACGCCAAGCTGGAAGCCGCTGAAGAGCTGGCGGGTCAGTCCAACGGCAGCGATCTGGAGCGTCGTCTTCAGGAAGCGGGTATTGGTGCCAAAAGCGGCGGCGCAAATGATGTGCTGGCGCGCCTGAAAGCCAAAAGCCAGACGCCTGCACAGTAATCGTTCATTGAAGGCAGGCGAGGCGACCGGATGAGCTTTTCGGCACGATTGAAGGTCATCCTCGCACTGTCGCTGGTGTTGGTCGCCGTGCAGTTCGTCAATGTGTTCTCCTCCGGCAATCTGGTCACGTACGGCATCATTCCGCGTACGGTTTCCGGTTTGCAGGGCATCGTTTTTGCACCTTTCATCCATGGCTCGTTCCGGCATCTGCTGGGTAATCTGCTCCCATTCATGGTGCTGAGCTGGCTGGTGGCGACCGAAGGTGTGAAACGTTATGCCTGGGTCGCAGGGCTGATCTGTCTACTGGGCGGCATTCTGGTATGGCTGTTTGGCCGTTCCAGCATTCATGTCGGTGCAAGCGGCTTGATATTCGGCCTGTGGACCTATTTACTGGCGCGGGCGTGGTATCAGCGCAGTCTGGTCAGCCTGCTGCTGGCGATGATCGCGCTGGCCGGTTACAGCGGACTGATCTATGGATTCGTTCCCATGCCGGGTATTTCATTCGAGTCGCACCTGGCCGGCGCGCTTGCGGGTGTCGTCGTCGCCCGGCTGATGCATTCGAAAACGTTACAGAGTGAAACCACCCGAGTGGTTTGAAGGGCATGCTGTGGATTGCGGGTCGTCGTTGCCGACCCGTCTGGAAGGGAACCTGAATCATGGATTTGCACGCATGACCCTGTTGCTGTTACTTCGGCGTCACGCCTCGGTGTTCTTCGAACGATTCGGCTGGGCCGGTATTGGCGTCCTGCTGCTGACGCACTACATCGTCTCCTGGCTGTTGCTGACGCTGGCGGGCGAGGAACACCTGGTTCAGGGTGTCGATTTCACCTACTTCTACCTCACGACGGCGACCACGGTCGGGTACGGCGATCTGTCGCCCAAGTCAGAGTGGGGAAAGCTCATTACCACCACCTGGATCATGCTGGGCGGTATCGCCTTGCTGACGACCGTCATTGGCAAGGCGTCGACTTCGGTCGGTGACATCTGGAGAAGAAACATGAAAGGACAGGGCGACTGCTCGGCTCTCACTGGCCACACCTTACTCGTCGGCTGGGACGGTGAAACCAGCGAACGCATCGTCGAGCTGCTCGGCCAGGACACGTCCACCAGCCGCACAGGACTGGTGATCTGTGACTCGATCATCACCGAAAACCCGATGCCGGGTCGTGCCTCGTTCATCAAGGGCGACTCGCTGGACTCGCCGGCCGTTCTGCTGCGTGCCGGAGCCATAGGCGCGCAACGGATTCTGGTGCACACCCAGTCCGACAGCCTGACCCTGGCAATCGTGCTGACCCTCAAGAGCCTCGGGCCGACCGGGCATGTCGTGGCGCATTTCAACAATTCCGAACGGGCGGCGCTGGCCAGAACCTACGCCCCTGAACTTGAGTGCACCTCGAACATGGCCATCGAAATGCTGGTGCGTTCGTCTCAGGATCCGGGCTCGAGTTCGGTGATCACCGAGTTGCTGTGCATCGGCGAGGGTGCCACGCAGTTCCGCCATGTGCTGCCAGACCATTACACCTCATCCTGCGGCGACCTTTACATGCGCCTGCGTCAGGATTTCAACGCCACGCTGATCGGCTATCGAGCCTCCGCCGTGGCGCAGTTTCAGATCAATCCCGCCAATGATGTACCTGTGCACGGTGGGGAAATTTTCTACATTGCCTCCAGTCGGCTTCAAGGAGATGCGCTATGAGTTGGTTCAAACGTGCCATGGGGCTGGAAGCGCCGAAGACGTCGGCCAGTGCCAACGGAACGACGGGTTTTTCCAGTCCGCTGGGCCTGGCCTCCGGGCGCATGCTGTGTCTGGATACATCCCTGAAAATGCTGCTCAACGGGCATTCCTATGTGGTCATTCCCGGCGACGAAAAGGTCTGGTCGGTCGGTCGTATCGACCTCGGTCAGTCCATGGCGCTTCAGCGTTTCTATCTGGATAACGAAGACTACTTTCTGCAGGTGGTCACCAATGGCCCGGCGCCTGAAGATATTCAGGACATCATCCTGTTCGGCTATTACAGTGCCTCGCCAATCACCAGCAAGGACGAGTTGCTGCGCCTGACCGGACCTGCGTCGAAGATCGGGCTGCCGACCTACGAGCACGAAGGCGAGGTATTCGAAAGGCAATGGGGAACCGAACCCGGACAGACCGAGCTGACGCCGCTGGACGAAGACGTCGTCAGCCCTGACGGCGCCTATCGCGTCAAACACCTGAGCATGCTGTACGCCCGTGAGACAGGCCTGATCAATCGTCGGGAGTTCCTGTTGTTCTCGGTCGAGGAAGACGAGGAGGGTGAAATCACCCTCACCACCGCAGTTGGCGTGACGCTGCAATCCACTGATATCAACGTTCTATGACAAGGAAATCCTCATGATCGACGCGCTTCGTATGTCGCTCAACGCCACTGCGGTGTTCGGTTTTGTGATGTACATCCTGGTGGCGGCCATCCTGTTCGCCCTGTTCCAGTTCATCTACAGCCGCATCACGCCGCACAAGGAATTCGCGCTGATCCGCGAGAACAACAGCGCCGCCGCACTGGCGCTGGGTGGTTCGCTGATCGGTTTCGCGCTGCCAGCCAGCAACATCATCACGTACAGCATCAGCATTCTGGACGTGATCGTCTGGGTGGTGATCGCAGCAGTGGTGCAACTGGCGGCATTCGGCGTGACCAGCGTGGTGCTCAAAGGGCTGTCGACGCGCATTGCCAAGGGCGAAACAGCAGCAGCCATCTACTCGGCCAGCGTCGCGATCAGCGTCGGTCTCCTCAACGCAGCCTGCATGACCCCCTCGGTCTGACAGCAGCGACGGTCAAGGAGACTATCGATGAGACGCAGTTCAGTAAAATGGGTGCTTGTCAGCACGCTGCCTCTGGCCATTTCAGGCTGTGGCGCTGCAGACGAGGAGCCCAACTTCACGGCGCGGGCCAGCTTCAAGTCGGTTCAGGAATGCACCGAATCCAAGGTTCCGGTCGATGTGTGCTCGGACGCATTCATGAAGGCTATGTCGGATCACCGGGCCATCGCTCCGGTCTACGATGACAAGGCTTCGTGTGATGCCGATTTCATCCCGGACTACTGCCAGGTCACGTCCGACGGCAAGTACATGCCCAAAATGGGCGGGTTCGAGCTGGGGTTTGAAGGCAATGTGCCCAAGGATGCTCTGGAACGGGCCCAGCAGGAAGTTGCACAGACTGCAGCACCCGGCATGAGCGGCACCACCGGACTGTTGACCGGCCTGCTGATCGGCAACCTGATGAGCAATGGCTTTGGTGGTGGCAGCCGCTACTACTCGCAGCCTATCTACCAGACTCGCGACGACCGCAGCTCGGGCTCGTTCGGTTATTACGGTTCGTCGTTGCCGAGCCAGATGGAGCGTGGCAAGACTTTCGGCAGTTCGACCCAGGCACGCTCAGGCTCCGGCAGCTATGACAGGAATACGCTGGGTCGAAGTCTCGGCAGTTCCGGCTCAGGTTCAGGTTCGGGGTCCAGCTTCGGGTCACGCTCCAGTTCCGGGTCATCGGTGTCTTCGACGGTTTCGCGCGGTGGCTTCGGCAGCCAGGCATCGGCGCGCAGCGGCTGGGGTGGCAAGAGCAGCAGTAGCAGTAGCAGTTTCGGAGGCTGACGGATCCGGCCCATGAAAAAGATCAGCATCGAAGAACGACCTGACTGGCAAGCCACCGTCGAGCGTGAGGGGTTCAACTTCCACACCATCGACGGCGAACGCTACTGGGATGAACGCGGGTATTACCTGTTCACCGAACAGCAGATCACCCGCGATCTGGAAGCGCCGACCCAGGAACTGCATCAGATGTGCATGGATGCCGTGGGACGGATCGTGGACAGCGAAGAGCTGCTGCGCCAGCTCGCCATTCCGGAAGCGTTCTTCGAACTGATCCGCACCTCATGGAAGCAGGGTCACCCGCACCTCTATGCACGTTTTGACTTCGCCTACGATGGCAGCGGTCCGGCGAAGATGTACGAAATCAATGCCGATACCCCGACCAGCCTGATGGAGGCCGGGGCGGTGCAACTGCTGTGGCTGGAAGAGCAGATGGCGCGCGGTGTTCTGCCTGCTCATGCCACCCAGTTCAACTCCATCGCCGAAGACCTTGTGCGAGCGTTCGCCGAGTTTCCCCGTCAGGGACCGTTTCATTTTTCGGCGATGTCGGGTTCAGTCGAGGATCGCGGCACCACTGATTTTCTGCGGCGGATGGCGGCTCATGTCGGCATCGACGCCCGACACATCGACATCGAAGACATCGGTCTGACCGCCGACGGACGCTTTGTCGACCTGGACGCACAGCCCATCGAACGTCTGTTCAAGCTGCATGCCTGGGAGCACATCTTTCACGAGTCGTTCGGCGAGTATGTCGCGGCCAGCGGCACACAGTTCGTCGAGCCGGCCTGGAAGGCCATTCTCAGCAACAAAGGCATTCTGCCGCTGCTGTGGCAATTCAACGAAGGCCATCCCAACCTGCTGGAGTCCCACGTGGATCGTGATCCCCGGCAGGCTGTGCCCAGAGGCTGGGTACGCAAGCCGTACTTCTCCCGCGAAGGCGCCAACATCGAGATGCGCACACCGGGTGAT
Organism: Pseudomonas sp. fls2-241-TYG-175; assembly: GCF_030209155.1. Classification (NCBI taxonomy): domain Bacteria; kingdom Pseudomonadati; phylum Pseudomonadota; class Gammaproteobacteria; order Pseudomonadales; family Pseudomonadaceae; genus Pseudomonas; species Pseudomonas sp. fls2-241-TYG-175. The sequence goes on from NZ_JARVSO010000039.1 coordinate 25,800, forward strand.
CAGGTCATTGCTGTCGATGGGCCGTATACCGATGCGCCTTACATCATGCAGGCGTACTCGCCACTGCCGCGATTCGACGACAGCTATACACTGATCGGTTCCTGGGTGATCGGTGATCTGGCCTCGGGTATCGGCATCCGGGAAGACGACAGCCTGATCACCAAGGACTCCAGCCGTTTCCTGCCTCACGTCGTCATCGACTGACTGCGATCGACACGTTCTGTATCAGGCTGGCTGATAGCGCATCAATCACAGTCAATGCGCTTAACAAAAGATAACGACATGTCGATTGTCAGCCATTTGCAAAACTGCCTAGGATGGCGAGGCTTGCAAAAGGTACGGCCAGAGCGCTCGCGAGCGTTTGACCCGTGCGAGCGGGCCGGTGTCAGAGCCTAATAACAATAAGAGGGGAACGTCCATGAGTGAGCCTGTCTATCGGCGCACCCGGTTACGCGCGGGCATGTCCCTGGCAATCCTGATGGCGTGCACGGTGTCTGCACCGCTCATGGCCGCGACCGATCCGGCGCCAGCCGCGACCACCAGCACGACCGGCATTTATGCCATTGAATCAGCGAAAGCCGCTCGCGGCCTGCTGCTGGACATCGCCCACGCAGGGGCTCGACTGGTCGCAGTCGGCGATCACGGCCATATTCTTTATTCCGATGATCAGGGCAAGAGCTGGGTCCAGGCCCGCGTGCCGACTCGCCAGTTGCTGACCGCCGTCTATTTTGTCGACGAACAGCACGGCTGGGCGGTGGGACACGACGCACAGATCCTCGCCAGCAGCGATGGCGGCAAGAGCTGGAACAAACAGTTCGAAGACCTTGCACGCGAGGCGCCGTTGCTGGATGTCTGGTTCAAGGACCTGCAGAACGGTCTGGCCGTCGGGGCCTACGGTGCCTTGTTGACCACCACTGACGGCGGACAGCACTGGGAAGATGTCAGTGATCGTCTGGACAACGAAGATCAATACCACCTCAACGGCATCACCCAGGTCAAGGACGCCGGGCTGTTTATCGTCGGCGAGGCTGGCAGCATGTTTCGCTCCCGTGACGAAGGGCAGACCTGGGAAAAGCTTGACGGTCCCTATCAGGGCTCGCTGTTCGGGGTGATCGGCACCGCCAGCCCGTCGACGCTGCTGGCCTATGGTTTGCGCGGCAATCTGTTCCGCTCCACTGACTTTGGTGACACTTGGCAGCCCATTGAGCTGCAGGGCGCACGCGGCCCGCTGGAATTCGGTCTGGCCAGCGCTTCGCTGCTGGCTGATGGCTCGCTGGTGCTGGTCGGCAATGGCGGCAGTGTGATGCGCAGCAGCGACGACGGCGAAACCTTTCAGGTCTTCAACCGCCCCGACCGGATCTCGCTGGCGGGTGTGACCTCCAATCTTCAAGGCAATCTGATTCTGGTAGGTCAAGGAGGCGTTCGCATCGCCTCGCCAACGGGCGCCGAGACGACCCAACAATAAGACCTTTCAGGGCGGGGACATTCAGGCATGACCAATCTTCAACACACCCAGCATTCCGGCGGAAAAGAGACCTTTCTCGAACGCCTGATCTTCAACAACCGCCCGGCCGTGATCATTCTGTGCCTGCTGGCCAGCATTTTTCTGTTCTGGCAGGCCACCCAGGTTCGCCCGTCCACCAGCTTCGAGAAGATGATTCCGCTGTCCCATCCGTTCATCCAGAACATGATGGCGCACCGCAACGATCTCGCGAACCTGGGTAACACCGTGCGTATCTCGGTGGAGGCCAAGGATGGCGACATCTTTTCCAAGCAGTACATGGAGACACTGCGCCAGATCAGCGACGAGGTGTTCTACATTCCCGGCGTCGACCGTTCCGGCCTGAAATCGCTGTGGAGCCCGAGCGTTCGCTGGACCGAAGTGACGGAGGAGGGCTTTGCCGGCGGCGAAGTGATTCCGCAGAGTTACAACGGTTCGGATGAGAGTCTGGACCTGTTGCGCAACAACATACTCAAGTCCGGGCAGGTCGGGCGGCTGGTGGCCAACGACTTCAAGTCCAGCATCATCGATGTGCCGTTGCAGGAGTCCTATCCGGACCCTGCTGACCAGGGCAAGTTGCTGGCGCTGGACTATCAGCAGTTCTCGCACCAGCTTGAAGAGAAGATTCGCGGCAAGTACGAAGCCCAGAACCCCAACATCAAGATTCACATCGTCGGTTTCGCCAAGAAGGTCGGCGATCTGATCGACGGCCTGTTTATGGTGGTGATGTTCTTCGGCATCGCCTTTCTGATCACGCTGGTTCTGCTGATCTGGTTCACCCGCTGCCTTCGCAGCACCATCGCCGTGCTGATCACCACGTTGATTGCGGTGATCTGGCAACTGGGTCTGATGCATGTCGTGGGTTTCGGTATCGACCCGTACTCGATGCTGGTGCCGTTCCTGATCTTTGCCATCGGCATTTCCCATGGCGTGCAGAAGATCAACGGTATCGCCTTGCAATCCAGCGACGCCGAAAACGCATTGATGGCGGCAAAGCGTACTTTCCGTCAGTTGTTCCTGCCGGGCATGATCGCGATTCTGGCCGACGCCGTGGGTTTCATCACGCTGCTGATCATTGATATCGGCGTGATTCGCGAGCTGGCCATCGGGGCGTCCATCGGTGTCGCGGTGATCGTGTTCACCAACCTGATCCTGCTGCCGGTGGCGATTTCCTACGCAGGCATCAGCAAGCGGGCGATCAATCGCAGCAAGCAGGATGCGGTGTCCGAGCATCCGTTCTGGCGACTGCTGTCCAACTTTGCCAGCGCAAAGGTCGCGCCGGTTTCCATTGTGCTGGCGCTGCTCGCCTTCGGTGGCGGCCTCTGGTACAGCCAGAATCTCAAGATCGGCGACCTGGACCAGGGCGCGCCGGAGCTGCGTCCCGATTCACGCTACAACAAGGACAACGCGTTCATCATCAGTCATTACTCCACCAGTTCGGACGTGCTGGTGGTGATGGTCAAGACGCCTCCAGAGGGCTGCTCGGCCTATCCGACGATGTCGGCGATCAACGAACTGGCCTGGAAGATGGAGAACACTCAGGGCGTGCAATCGGCCATCTCGCTGGTGACGGTTTCCAAGCAGGTCATCAAGGGCATGAACGAGGGCAACCTGAAATGGGAAACCCTGTCGCGTAACAAGGACGTGCTCAACAACTCCATTGCCCGTGCCGATGGCCTGTACAACAACACCTGTTCGCTGGCACCCCTGCTGGTGTTCCTCAACGACCACAAGGCCGAAACCCTTGACCGTGCTGTACATGCGGTGCAGGACTTCGCCAAAGAGAACGACCGCCCGGACATGCAGTTTCTGCTGGCTGCGGGCAACGCCGGTATCGAAGCGGCGACCAACGAGGTGATCAAGAAGTCCGAGCTGACCATCCTGATCCTGGTCTACATCTGCGTGGCCGCCATGTGCATGATCACCTTCCGCTCCTGGGCGGCCACGCTGTGCATCGTGCTGCCGCTGGTCCTGACTTCGGTGCTGGGTAACGCGCTGATGGCGTTCATGGGTATCGGCGTGAAAGTCGCGACCTTGCCGGTGGTGGCACTGGGCGTGGGGATCGGTGTCGATTACGGGATCTACATCTACAGCCGTCTGGAGAGTTTCCTGCGCGCCGGACTGCCGTTGCAGGAGGCCTATTACGAAACCCTCAAGTCCACGGGCAAGGCGGTGCTGTTTACCGGTCTGTGTCTGGCAATTGGCGTGTGCACCTGGATCTTCTCGGCGATCAAGTTCCAGGCCGACATGGGCCTGATGCTGACCTTCATGCTGCTGTGGAACATGTTCGGCGCACTGTGGCTGCTGCCAGCACTGGCGCGGTTCCTGATCAAGCCGGAGAAAATGGCGGGCAAGGTGGGGAATTCACTGTTTTCGCATTGACAGGGCGGTGGCACATGAGTGTGCCAACGCTATACAGTCGCGAGACATAAACGCAACCCCCCGTGGGAGGCGGCTTGCCGGCGATGCGGATTTTCAGTCGATACATCAGTGACTGGTCTTACGCTATCGCCGGCAAGCCGCCTCCCACGGGTTGTATGTTCAGCCAGTCATTAACGGTTTAGCCCTGTTCTGCGCTTTTCCGGGTTTGTGCATCGCACCTGCCAATCAAACCCCGCCCAGTACCACCGTCAGCGCATTGCGCGCATCGTCCAGTTGCACCAGCGAAGCATGGCGGGCGGCGAGGGCGTCGCGGTTCTGGATGGCGGTGAGGATGGCCTTGTGACGCGGCATGGCCAGCTCGTGCAGGTTGGGCCGCTTGTTGGAATACTTGAGCGCTTCGCGCAACGCCAGTGAGAGCATGTTGCACAAGTGAGCCAACAGGTCGTTGTGAGTCGCGTCGGCGATACGGCTGTGAAAATCCAGGTCAGGCTGCAGCAGGTCTTCCGGCGTCGGGGCCGCTTCCATGCGCTGGTACGCCTCATGAATCGACTCGATTTCCTCATCCGTCGCATGCTGCGCCGCCAGCGCCGCAACAGCGGGTTCGATCACCGCACGCACGCTGGTCAGCAGGTTGAAGAACTCATTCTGCGGCGAGCTCTGCATCACCCAGTGCAATACATCCGGATCCAGCAGGTGCCATTCGCGCCGTTCCTTGACCACCGTGCCGACGCGTGGCCTCGAGTAGACCAGACCCTTGGCCACCAATACCCGCGTGGCTTCACGCAGCACCGGACGGCTGACGGCGTACTCTTCGCAGAGCAGCGCCTCGGGAGGCAGTTTTTCGTCAGGTTTGAAACGACCGGATACGATCTGCATGCCCAGTTCCTGGACAATGCGCGCGTGCATGCTTTTACGGTCTGAAGGCTTTCGGTAGTCCATGGGAACGTGCGTCGATCCTGGCGGTGAGTGCCGCGCATCATAACACTGCGCATCGCCCAAGGCGGCCGCCCGTGGGAGGGGCAGCCGCTGCTCAGGACAGGGAACTGATGGCAGTCAGCGACTAGTGAGAATGCCTCGGCACTTCAGAGCCGCGGCTGCCGATCAGGAAGTCGAAATCGCAGCCCTGATCCGCTTGCATGACGTGATCGATATACAGCTGGCGATAGCCGCCCAGCAGCAATTGAGGTGGAGCCTGCCAGTCGGCCAGACGCGCCGCCAGTTCCGCTTCGGGAATGTCCAGGTGCAAACGGCCGCTGGCGCAGTCCAGTTCGATCCAGTCGCCTTCCTTGACCACCGCCAGCGGTCCGCCTGCCGCCGCTTCCGGTGCCACATGCAGCACCACGGTGCCGTAGGCCGTGCCGCTCATGCGGGCATCGGAAATCCGCACCATGTCGGTCACGCCCTGGGCCAGCAGTTTGGCCGGAAGGCCCATGTTGCCGACCTCGGCCATGCCGGGATAACCCTTGGGTCCGCAGTTCTTGAGGACCATAACGGAGGTTGCATCGATGTCCAGATCCGGATCGTTGATGCGGGCCTTGTACATCTCGAAATTCTCGAACACCACGGCGCGACCGCGATGTTGCATCAGCGCAGGTGTCGCAGCGGAAGGCTTGAGCACGGCGCCCAGCGGGGCGAGGTTGCCACGCAGCACGCAGATGCCGCCGTCGGCGCGGATCGGGTTGTCCAGCGCGCGGATCACCTGATCTTCGCCATAGATCGGCGAGTTGCAGGTGTTCTCGGCAATGCTTTTGCCGTTGACGGTCAGTGCGTCAGGGTTGGGCAGCAGACCGGCTTCGTTCATGCGTCGCAGCACGGCGGGCAGGCCACCGGCGTAGTAGAACTCTTCCATCAGGAAGCGCCCGGACGGTTGCAGGTCGACGATGGTTGGCATGCCGCGACCGACGCGGGTCCAGTCATCCAGCTCCAGATCGACACCGATGCGTCCGGCGATGGCTTTCAGGTGGATCACAGCGTTGGTCGAGCCACCGATGGCGGCGTTGACCCGGATTGCGTTCTCGAACGCGGCCTTGGTCAGGATCTTCGACAGACGCAGGTCTTCACGAACCATGTCTACAGCACGCATGCCGGACATGTGCGCGAGCACGTAGCGCCGTGAGTCCACTGCCGGAATCGCAGCGTTGTGCGGCAGCGAGGTGCCCAGTGCTTCGGCCATGCAGGCCATGGTGGATGCGGTACCCATGGTGTTGCAGGTGCCTGCCGAGCGGGACATGCCGGCTTCGGCGGACAGGAATTCATCCAGGCTGATCGTGCCGGCTTTGTAGGATTCGTGCATCTGCCAGACGATGGTGCCAGCGCCGATGTCTTTGCCTTCATGCTTGCCGTTGAGCATCGGCCCGCCAGTCACGACGATGGCCGGAATGTCGCAACTGGCCGCGCCCATCAGCAGGGCAGGAGTTGTCTTGTCACAGCCGGTCAGCAGCACCACGCCATCGATCGGGTTGCCGCGAATCGCTTCCTCGACATCCATGCTCGCCAGGTTGCGTGTGAACATCGCGGTAGGGCGCAGGTTGGATTCACCGTTGGAGAACACCGGGAATTCAACCGGCCAGCCACCGGCCTCGATCACGCCGCGTTTGACGTGTTCGGCAATCTGACGGAAGTGGGCGTTGCAAGGCGTCAGCTCGGACCAGGTGTTGCAAATGCCGATGATCGGCTTGCCTTGAAACTGATGGTCGGCGATGCCCTGATTCTTCATCCAGCTACGGTACATGAAGCCGTTCTTGTCGGCAGTGCCAAACCACTGGGCAGAACGAAGGGTCGGTTTTTTATCGGAGTCAGACATGATCGGCTCTCTTATTGTAAGACTTAATGTCGATGCTGCTGGCTAAGGTAAGCCTAAAAAACGCCGATTGGAAGAGTTGTCAGTTTAAATAGTATTACTATATAGTCGTTTTCAGTTGAGGGACGACCCTTGCCTCGGTGTTGCTGCATATCGGCACCCAGGTACTGAGGCGATCCCCGCAGGTTCCATAACAAAAACAATGGGAGACCGCCTTCATGAGCCAGGAACTGCGGCTTATACGTCGCATTACGTTCAAACTGATTCCCTTTCTGATCCTGCTTTACCTGATCGCCTACGTGGACCGCTCTGCCGTGGGCTTTGCCAAGCTGCACATGGGTGCCGACATCGGTATCGGCGACGCTGCCTACGGGCTGGGTGCCGGGCTGTTTTTCATCGGTTACTTCCTGCTGGAAATCCCCAGCAACCTGATGCTCGAACGCTTTGGCGCACGCCGCTGGTTTGCCCGGATCATGATCACCTGGGGCGCCATCACCATTGGTATGGCCTTCGTTCAGGGGCCGCACAGCTTCTACGTGATGCGCTTTCTGTTGGGCGCGGCCGAGGCGGGCTTCTTTCCTGGCGTGCTGTACTACATCACCCAGTGGTTTCCGGTCCGCCATCGCGGCAAGATCCTGGGCCTGTTCATCCTCTCGCAACCCATCGCCATGATGATCACCGGTCCCGTGTCCGGCGGTCTGCTGGGCATGGATGGCGTTTTGGGCCTGCATGGCTGGCAGTGGCTGTTCATTGTCATCGGTACCCCTGCGATTCTGCTGACCTGGCCGGTGTTGCGCTGGTTGCCTGACGGTCCGCAGCAGGTCAACTGGATGAGTCAGGACGAGAAGGACTGGCTGACCGGCGAGCTGAAGAAAGATCTGGAGGAGTACGGCCAGACCCGCCATGGCAATCCGCTGCATGCGCTCAAGGACAAGCGCGTGTTGTTGCTGGCGCTGTTCTACCTGCCCGTGACCTTGAGCATCTATGGACTTGGCCTGTGGCTGCCGACGCTGATCAAGCAGTTCGGCGGCAGTGATCTGACCACCGGTTTCGTGTCTTCAGTGCCTTACATTTTCGGGATCATCGGCCTGCTGATCGTGCCGCGCAGTTCCGACCGCCTCAACGACCGTTACGGCCATCTGGCGGTGCTGTATGTGCTGGGCGCCATCGGCCTGTTCTGCAGTGCCTGGCTGACGTTGCCGGTCGCGCAACTGGCAGCATTGTGTGTCGTGGCCTTCGCGCTGTTTTCCTGCACGGCCGTGTTCTGGACCCTGCCGGGTCGTTTCTTTGCGGGTGCCAGTGCCGCTGCCGGTATTGCGTTGATCAACTCGGTCGGCAACCTGGGCGGCTATATTGGACCGTTCGTGATCGGCGCCTTGAAAGAGGTGACCGGCAGTCTGGCGTCAGGTCTGTACTTCCTGTCCGGCGTCATGGTCTTCGGCCTGGTGCTGACCGGCATCGTTTATCACGTGCTGGAGCGCAAACATGTGCTGCCAGCCTCCGAGTTTGCCGCCAGCGCCAAGGCGCGCTAGGTCCGGCTTTTCACTGTCTGAAAGGAGATTTCCATGCGGTTGGTGCAATTTGAATTGAACAACGGTGAGCGTCGGGTCGGTCTGGTGGACGGCGATCAGGTGCGTGAAGTGCAGGGCGTAGAGAGCGTGCGCGAACTGGCACTGGCGGCGATCAAGGCCGGTTCCGGTCTGGCGCAGCAGGTCGAGCAGCGCGGTGTTGGCGAGGCGCATGATTACGCGCAACTGCTGGAAGAGCTGCGCATTCTGCCGCCACTGGATCACCCGGATCCGGCGCACTTGCTGGTCAGCGGTACGGGTCTGACGCATCTGGGTAGCGCTTCTGCCCGGGACAAAATGCATCAGCAGTCGGGCGACGAGTCAGCCATGACCGACACCATGCGCATCTTCAAGTGGGGCGTGGAAGGTGGCAAACCGCAAACCGGGCAGGTCGGTGTGCAGCCGGAATGGTTCTACAAGGGCGATGGCAGCATTGTCGTGCGTCCGGGCGAGTCGTTCTCGCTGCCGCCGTTCGCTGAAGATGGCGGGGAAGAGCCGGAGTTGAGCGGTCTGTACGTGATCGGCCACGACCACAAGCCTTACCGGCTGGGCTACGCGATCGGCAATGAATACTCCGACCACATCATGGAGCGCCGCAATTACCTGTACCTGGCCCACTCCAAGCTGCGCGCCTGCTCGTTCGGGCCGGAACTGCGCGTGGGTGATCTGCCGCAGAACCTGTCGGGCACCAGCAAGGTCTGGCGTGACGGTAAAGTGCTGTGGGAGAAAGAGTTCCTCAGCGGCGAGGCCAACATGTGCCACAGCCTGGAAAACCTTGAGTACCATCACTTCAAATACGCCCAGTTCCTGCGTCCTGGTGACGTGCACGTACACTTCTTCGGCACCGCGACGCTGTCCTTCGCCGACGGCATCCGGACCCAGCCGGGGGATAAGTTCGAAGTCAGCCAGGCTGAATTCGGCAAGCCGCTGGTCAACGGTCTGGCACCGAGCGAAGCGGTATTCCAGCCGGGTGGGATTGGCAAGCTGTGAGATAAGGGCACCCATGAAGTCTGCGCCATATCCTCGATATGACGCAGAGCGTCACAAATGGCACAGACTGAGGATTCAGTGAGCCGAGCGCATGACGTGGATAACGCTGGAGCTTGGGCACATATCTGCGCCACATTCGAGAGCGGACGCGGAGCGTCCTGGGAGGCATTCCCACGCGGAGCGTAGGAACGATCAGCGTGATCTCAAGCACGCCAATCATGCTTGTGCTCAGCGTTATGCCAAGGTCTTGCTGCAACCACGGGTTATGCATTCCGTCAGTCACTTTCGTTTTAGCCCCCGTTTTGCGCGTCTTGCGGACTTGTGTATAACGATGAGCGCGGAGCATGGGCATGATCGGTGTGCGTGAGACCACTGCTCGTTCCCACGCTCCAGCGTGGTAATGCCTCCCAGGACGCTCCGCGTCCGCTGGTGGCCGTGGCAGGGTTCGCGAAGATCATGGCAAGTCATCGCGCTATTGCCCTATCATTCGCGCTTTTGCAGCCGGATACCCTCATGACCACTACTTCAGACACCTTGCTCGCCGCCCTTGAAGCCTCTTCCATGCTGGAAATCGACGGTCTTCATGCCTGGGAATTTTCCCTGGGTGAAGAGCTGAACATCGAGTGCATGGACGGACGCGAGCGCAAGGTATGGCGTTTCACGCTGGATCAGGTCAAGGCTGCGGTCTTCGACGAGTCGCTGCAAAGCTGGGTCGTCAACGATGGCAACGCCGACCACCGCATCGTCTGCCTCGATGCGTTCACGCCTAGCGATGAAGACGACGCCGACGAAGCTTGATCCAGATCAAGTGCGCTTCACCGGTTAGCCGCTAGATTCGACGCTGTACACACTGGCTTCGCCAGTGTCGGCCCAATGGACTGGGCCGAAACCAAAAAGATAGGGAGATCCAATGTCTACTCAAGGTGCGTTGAGTCGTGCACGTCTGTTGCCGACGTTTCTGGGCGTCCTGCTGCTGGGGCTGGGCGTGATCATGGTCATTGGCGGCTTCAGGCTGTCGGGCCTGGGCGGTTCCTTCTACTACATGCTTTGTGGGTTCGGCTTCTCGGCCATCGGTATTTTGCTGGTGATCGGGCTGCGCTTCGCTGTTTGGCTGTTCACGCTGATGCTGTTGCTGAGCACAGTATGGGCGCTATGGGAAGTTGGCCTGGACCGTCAACGCCTGATGCCGCGTCTGTTCGTGTGGTTTCTGGTCGGGCTGGTGCTGGTGCTGCCGGTTGCGCGTCAGGCGCTCAAACCGTCCCGTCAGCGGGTATCCGTCAGCAGCCTCATCATCGCTTTGATCTTGGCGGGCATCACGCTCGACCCCATTGGTCAGCTCAAGTACTTCACTCACCATACGCAGGAAATCGTGGCCACGCTGGTTCCGGGCATGGAGCTGCCGTGGGTGTCATTTGCCGAGGCACAAGCCGGGTTCCGGCAGCCGGAAGGCTAGTCGGCGCAGATCCATTGCAGGCTCTGCAAAACTACACCCCGTTGTCAGTGTCATAGAGCTGATTGCCGCGTGACAGGCGTCATAACTTCAACAAAAGGGATGCCCCCATGCCCCACAAAATTCTGCCTTGGCTGGCAATGGCCAGTGCCATGAGCGCTTTCACCCTACAGGCTCAAACCATGACCGATTCCGAATTGCTGCTGGGTTCCTATACCCAGGGAACAAGCGAGGGGATCTACCGTTTTGGCTTCGACAGCAAGACCGGCATGATCAGCCCCAAGCCGCTTCAAGTGATCAAGACCGAGAACCCGTCCTGGCTGACGGTCTCCAGAGACCAGCGTTACCTGTTCGTCGTCAACGAGAACGGCCCTGGCCAGACCGACACGGTGGGTAAGGTCAGCAGTTTCTCCATCGAACCCAAGACCTTCAAGGTTGCGCCGATCAATCAGGTCGAAACCAAGGGCGAGGAGCCGACTCACTCGAGCCTGAGCAAGGACGGCCGCTACCTGTTCGTGGCGAACTACGCTGTAAACCCTGATCCGGGTGGCGCGTTGTCCGTGATGCCGGTCGGCAAGAATGGCCAGTTGAGTGATGCCGTTCAGGTCCTGCCATTGGGCCCTGGCAGCAAGGTCAATCCGGAACGGCAGGCCTCGTCCCATGTTCACCTCGCAGTGCCGACTCCGGATGGCAATTACGTGGTAACGGCCGACCTGGGTGCCGACAAGCTGTTCGTCTACCGCTACAACGCCGATCAGGCCAAACCGCTGCAACCTGCCAAGGTGCCGACCGTGCAGTTGCCTGCGGGCAGTGGTCCACGTCATGTGCTCTTCAGCAGCGATGGTAAACATGCCTGGCTGGTACTGGAAATGTCGGCTCAGGTAGTGGTGTTCGACTACCTGGACGGCGGCTTCAAGCAAACCCAGATCCTGGACATGAAAAACAAGGGCGTTGACCAGAAGAACGGCGGCGGCGCCTTGCACGCCTCACCCGACGGCAAGTTCCTGTACGTGACCAACCGTGGCGAGGCCAACCAGGTCGTGGTGTTCCGCATCGACCCTGCCAGCGGGAAGCTTGAGGAAATCCAGCGTCGCACTGTTGAAGGCAAGGAGCCTCGTGAGTTCAGCTTCGACCCCAGCGGCAGGTTCATGCTGTTTGCCAATCAGAAGAGTAACCAGATCGTGACGGTACGCCGTGATCCGCAAACCGGCATGGTTGGCGAAACGGTGCAGAAACTCGACGTGGATGCACCTTCTTATGTGCATTTTCTGAGCGACAAATAGGATACAAACGCTTCAGCCCACGCAAACCGTGGGCTGAAGCCGTTATCAATCCTGATGATATAAGTTAGTGCTACAAAAGATTTCTGCTGAATCACCCTCAGGCGTAAGTTTGAGTCACGGCCAAGACGGCCAGAACTCAAAGCAGCACAGAAGCAGCGTGCAGCGCCGACATAGAGAGGTGACCAACATGAACTTCAATCTTTTCTCCATCATTGCTGCATCGGCTATTTCCGCTTCCGTGGCACTTCCTGCCAGCGCCAGTGTTGAAGTCAGCGACAAGAAAGCCCACGCGACACAGACCTACACAACCAAGTATCTGCAACAAAGCGCCAACTTCTACGCCGCGCTGGATCACAAGTCCGCCCAGTGAAACGTGCGTGAATCCATTCCCCGTTAACGAAGGTTTCGATACCGGGGAATGGATTCGTGAACGGCAATGCTTTCGCGAGCATGTTCGCCCACACAGGTCCACGCGACCACTGCCCATTGCGTGGCAGACAAGGCATGGACTGTTACGTGAGCCTGCTCGCGAAAGCGTTGAATCCCCTTGACCCCGTTACCTCATCCGTAACGGGGCTTTTTTTGTGCCGGAAAAAGACAGTCATGGGCAATTGGTCTATTTGCGCATGACCGCTTCAAACAGATCGGAGTCCAGAAAGCGCTGCAGCCAGTTGCGCAAGGCAGGGTAGGGACTTTGCGCAAACCAGTCCGGATCGACAAAGCAGAACTGGCGAATGAACGGCGCGAGGGCGATGTCAGCCAGTGTCTGTCGTTCACCCAGCAGATAAGCCCCCGATTGCAGTCGATCTTCCAGCTTGTGCAGAAACATTTCGCCCAGCGCTCGGTAATGCTCGGGTGGATGCTCCGGGTGGCGCACGGCGTACTTGTAGCGGTCCAGATTCAGCTTGAAAACCTGATCGTTCTCTTCGATCAGGTCGGCGATCTGTCGTTGTCCCGAAGCGGCGTCCGCCAGCAGCCAGTCATCCGGGTCGTTCTGCGCCAGTGCCCAGTGCATGATGTCCAGACTCTGTTCCAGAACACGGTCTTCCAGAATCAGCACCGGTACTGTGCCCTTGGGCGAGCGCTCGAGCATTTCCGGCGGCTTGGCCTTGAGGCTGACTTCATGGATATCCACCTGGCAGCCCGCGTAATGCAGCGCCATGCGGGCGCGCATGGCGTATGGGCAGCGGCGGAACGAGTAAAGCATTGGCGTCATGAGCTGCCGACTTCGATGGTGCTCAGCCCGTTGCCCTGACGGCGGACCTTGATCTGTACCGGGATGCGCTCGTGCATTTCCTGAACGTGGGAAATGACGCCCACCTTGCGACCCTGAGCCTGCAGGCCGTCCAGTGCATCCATGGCCAGTTGCAGCGACTCCGGGTCGAGGCTGCCGAAGCCTTCGTCGATAAACAGCGATTCGATACGCAAGGTGCTGGACGCCATCGATGCCAGGCCCAGCGCCAAAGCCAGCGACACCAGAAAGGTTTCTCCGCCCGACAGTGAATGCACCGATCGGGTCTCGTCGCCCATCTCGGTGTCCAGCACCAGCAGGCCGAGCATGCTGCCGCCGCGCTTGAGGCGGTAGCGGCGCACCAGTTGTTTCAGTTGCGCGTTGGCGTGGTGCACCAGCAGATCGAGGTTGTAGGCCTGGGCGATCTTGCGGAATTTGTCGCCTTCGGCCGAGCCGATCAGCGCAGCCAGTCGTGCCCAGCGTTGGTATTCGCCGGTGGCGTCGTTGATGCGCGTCTGCAATTCACTGTTGGCGTTGCGGCGGCGCTGGTCTTCGCTCAGTTGCGCGCGCAGTTCGGCACAGTGCTGTTCGCTCAGGGCCGTCTGTTCCTGCGCCTGCAACAGGGCGACATTCAACGCGTCGCTGTCGGTCAGGCCGGCATGTTGCGCCTGATGCTGCTGCACGCGCTGTTCGCGTTCGTTGAGCAGGATTCGCGCCTGCTCCAGCGCTTTCTCGGCTGCCTGCGACTGCTGGCGCAACTGCTCGACCTGCTCGTCATCGTAGGTGAGGAGCGTGTCCAGCGCCGCGTCATCCAGTTCTGCGTGCTGAGTGCGCCAGTCTGTAAGGGTGGCGTCCAGCTCCGTCAGTTCCTGCTGCAAGGCCTGCTGCTGTTGCTCACCGGACTTGAGTTCGGCAGCCAGCTGTATCAGCTGACTCTGGATATCCTGCAGAGACTGGGCGGCCGAGCTTTCGGCCTGACGGGCCTGCTCGACGGCGTGTTCCAGCGTCTGCTGCCACTGCTCGGCGCTGGTGTGGTCGCCCAGCAGGTCCTGCAACCGTTGCTGGCTTGCCTGCTGCTGTTCGCTGAGGGCGGCCACGGCCTGCTGCTGTTCTGTAACACGCTGCAGACGGTTCTTCTGCTCGACCTGTTCGCTGTCGATGCGCTGCTGGCGTTCACGCTGTTCCTGCTGCTCTTCGCCTTGCTGCTCCAGTTGATCGAGGCGCTGCACCACTTGCTGCTCTAGCTGCATCACGGTGGTCGAGGCATCACTGCGCAGCCCATCCAGAGTCTGCGAAGACACCAGCGGCGCGAGTGCAGCCAGTTCTTCGTCCAGACGCTGCTGATTAGCGCTCAGTTGCTGGAGCTGTTCGGTCACGTGATGGGCTGCGGCCTGACTGGCTTCCTGCGCGGTCTGCACCGACTGCTGCAGGCGTGCGGCATCTTTCTGCAGATTGAGCAGGGCTTGCTGGCGCTGCTCGTCGCGCAGAATGATTTCGTTCAAGTGGCTGAGCTGCTGGCTCAGCCAGGCATCGCGTTTGGCAGGGTCACGGTCCAGCAACTGGGCGCCGAGCGGATGCGCTTCAAGGTCCGGAGCCAGTGTCTGATGGCGTTGCGTCAGTTGGTCGTGCTGGCGTAGCAGTTCTTTCTGCCGGGCGATGATTCCGCCGACCTGCTCGCGCAATTGGTTGCGCTGCTCGGTCAGGGTGTCGACGGCCTTTTGTGCGCTGGCCTGCTCATCTTCGTCGTGTTGGGTCAGGCTTTGCAGCAAGGCTTGCGGCTGATGCCACGGGTGCTCGGCACTGCCGCAGACCGGGCAGGGCTGGTCGTCCTGCAACTGGGTACGCAGTTCTTCGACGCTGGCGCTGCGGGCCAGACGCTGGCGCTCCAGCAACTGGCGGGTCACGTTAAGGGTCTGTTCGGCTACGGTCAGCTCGTCCTTGACCTTGATGCCCTGGGTAACCAGTGACTCGCGTTCCTGCTGGGCTTCCTGCTGCTGCCGAGTCAGCGCCTGCAATTGGTGTTCGATGTCCTGCTGGCTGGCCCACAGACGCGTCAGTTCCTCGAAAGCGCGCTGCTGCTTGCGGTTGTCCTGCAACAGGCTGCCGAGGATCTGCAGCTGTTCGGTGACGGCAGCGACTTCGCAATCGGCCTCGCGGTACAGCAATTCCAGCGCGTTGCGCTGTTCAGTCAGTTGTTGCTCGGCCTCGCTGGCGCGCTGTTGCAGCGCAGGCAGCTCACGATTGCCGTGCTTGAGGCGATTGGCAGTGAGCGTCAGGGTTTTCAGGCGGTCGCGCCACGCGTTCCAGCCTTGGGCCAGCGGTGCCAGATCGCTGCTGTCCGCCAGTTGTCCGGCGATGCGCTCAAGACGCTGGGCAACTTGTTGCTGCTGGTCGAGCAGAATGCCCAGGCCGGTCTGGCCCTGGGTGCAGAGGTGCTCGGCCTGCTGCTGGTGTTCCGAGGCCTTGGCCAATTCCTGAGCGAGGCGGTTCAGCGTGCTTTGCGCATCGAACGCCTGCTGCAACAGTGGTTTGGCGGTGTTGTGCGCCTGCTGGGCGTCCTGTAACCGAAGCTGCGCCTGGCTGCGTTGATTGTGCAACTGCTGCTGGCCGGTTTGCAGCGCGATCTGCTGCTCGTGGTGCTGGCGAATCTGCTCGGCCAGTGGCGCGAGCTGAGCGTTCAGGGTGATCCGGCGTGCGAAGCGGTGCCGTTGCGGACCGAGGCGTTCAAGCTGCCCCAGTGTCTGACGCTGGCTGCTCTGGTCGTCCCACACCTGCTGCGCGCCGGTCAGGCTTTCCTGAGCGGCGAGTTGTTCGTCGCGCAGCCGATGCAGTTCGGTCAGCCATTGCTGCTGCAGTTCCAGCTGGCGCTGTTGAGCCTGATGGAGCTTGAGCTGTTGCTGGGCATCGCTCATGCGCTGCTCGAGCTCGGCAAGCTGTTCGGGATCCAGCGGGCTGATATGACTGGCCTGGGCGGTCAGGGCCTTGAGGGCTTCTTCGGCTTCCTTGCTCTTACTGTAGGCGCGTCGCCCGAGCTGGCTGTAGATCGCCGTGTTGGTCAGCTTCTCCAGCAGTTCGCTGCGTTCCTTGTCGTCGGCCTTGAGAAAGGCGCTGAACTCGCTCTGGGCGAGCATCACGGCACGGGTGAACTGTTCGAAATTGAGGCCCAGACGGCTTTCGATCAGTTGCTCGAATTCGCGTTTGCTCTGATTGCTGAGGATCTGCTCGCTGTCCAGATCGGTCAGGGTCTGGCGGCTGGCCTGAAGTTTCTTCGCGGCGTTGTCCCGCGCGCGGTTGGTTTCCCAGCGTGCCCTATAGCGGCGTTGGTCGATGCCGATGAAGTCCACTTCGGCGTAACCGCTGCCGGTGCCACGGCGCAGCAGGGTGCGTGGATCGCTGGTGGTAATGTCGCCGTCGATGTCGGGGACCTTCGACTGGCCGATGTTGCTCAGCCGCGGAATGGCCCCGAACAGCGCCAGGCACAACGCATCGAGCAGCGTGCTCTTGCCTGCACCGGTCGGGCCGGTAATGGCGAACAGGCCGGCGCTGGCCAAGGGTTCTGCGGTGAAGTCCAGTTCGAACGGTCCGGCCAGCGAGGCCAGGTTTTTCAGGCGAATGGCAAGAATCTTCATGGCTGTTCGCTCTCCTGCTGCACTTCACGCAACAGTGTGGCGAAGTCGGTCAGGGTCTGTTCATCGACCTCGCTGCCGAAGTTGTCCTGCCAGGCGCGGCTGAACAGTTCCTGCGGGCTGAGCTGATCCAGTTCGATCAGCGCGGCATCGTCATCACTGCCGACGGCGCTGCCCTTGCCTGCGTATTCGGCACCGATGCGCACCAGTCGCACGGCCTTGCCCTGCAGGGCGGTTTCGATCTGGTTGCGCAGGTCCGGCTGCGGCTCGTCGAGGCGCACGCGCACCTCCAGCCACGGCTGTCGATCCGGGTCGGCCAACAGATCGACGTTGGGCAGTTCCTTGAGCTGCACCAGCAGTTCGGCCAGCGGTGCAGGGCCCAGGCGTTGCAGGTTGACGGCGCGTGGAATCAGGCAGGTGTCGACGCTGGTCAGGGTTTCACCGTCGCAGTTGATTTCCAGAATCTGGTGCTGATAGCCGATTTCCGAGAATGACAATGGGATCGGCGAGCCACTGTAGCGAATGCGCTCTTCACCGTTGACCCGTTGCGGCTTGTGCAGATGGCCGAGGGCGACGTAGGTGATGCTCGGCCCGAACAGGCTGGCGGGCAGGGCTTCGGCGTTGCCGATGATCAGGCTGCGCTCGGAGTCTTCGGACACCGAACCACCGGCCATGTGCGCATGACTCACGGCGATCAGCGCCTGACCTGGCTGGCGTTTGAGGTTGGCGGCTTCGATCAGGCGCTCGTGAACTCTGGCGATACCTTTCAGGTAATCGTCGCCCAGCGTCGGGCCGGTGACTTCGGCGGGGCGCAGGAATGGCAACGCCAGGCACCACGCTCGGACCTGACCTTCCGCATCGGGCAGTGGCAATAGCAGCCGCTCGGCGTCCAGCACGCCTTCATCCAGCCATAACACACGGCCGAGCGCGTGGGTGCGCAGACGACGCATCAGCGGCGCGGGCAGTTCGATGCGCGAGCCTGAGTCGTGGTTTCCGGCGATCATGACGATGGTTAGCAGCGGGTTCTGTTCGTGGGCATTGACGATGAAGTCGTACAGCCGCTCCTGGGCTTTGACCGGCGGGTTGACGGTGTCGAAGATGTCGCCCGCGATCAACAGCACATCAGGCTGGCGCTCGGCCAGACGCGCCAGCAGCCAGGTCAGAAAGCAGGCGTGTTCGAAATCGCGCTCCTGACCGTGAAGGTTCTGACCCAGATGCCAGTCGGAGGTGTGAAACAGACGCATTGAATTACCTTGTCATCAAAAGGGTGGCCGACTGCATCCTCACTTGGGATACAGCGGCGGCAACCCGGCATCGCCTGCCGGGTCCTGAATGTGTTCGGCGGCGGGCAGGGTGCGGATCGCACGCCACAGGTCCTCGCCCAGCCAGAGTTTACCGGTCTCACTGTAGAGTGCGCCGTTCAGGCCATCCAGTGCATCGGACAGCGGCACGAAACGGGCCGCCATGTCGGCCAGGGTTTCCGGTTGTTGGCGCGCCCAGGCATCCAGGGCCTGGCGCGTGGCCTGCGGGTCGTTGGCCAGACAGGCGCGCTTGAGGTCGTCCAGCACAGTACGCGGGCTGGGGCCTGCCTGCACGGTTTTGGCGATTGCCGGCTGGCCGCGCGCGCGCCACCAGAGCAGGCAGGCCAGCAAGGTCGTGAAGGCGAAGAACAGCGTGCTCATCTGCCACGGCCAGACCGGTGGGCCGATGACGGTCAGGCCACTCATGTCGTTGCTGACCGGTGTGTCAACGCCCAGTCCGGGGTTGCCGCTGATCTGCAAGGTGCGGGCGGGCAGGCTTGTGTGCTCCAGGTGGTCTTCGCGGGTGTTCCACCAGGTGACTTCCACCGCAGGCAGATCAATTGCGCCGGCACGGGTGGGCACCAGCGCTTCGCGTTCTTCACGGGTGCCGATCAGGCCTCGTTCGCTGGGCAGGTTGCGCAGTTGCGGCTGGTCCGGATAACGGCGCAGGCCGGGTACTTCGGTGGCAGGCAAGGGCGGTAATTGCGCACCGGCCAAACCTTCGGCCTTGAGAATGAGGGTGCGTGTCAGTGAATCGCCGACCTGAGTCTTGCCCGGTTCCGGGCTCCAGCTCTCTTCAAGGCTGACGGTGCGGGCCGGGAGCCATGGCACCTGAGTCGGGTAGTCCGCAGGTACCGCTCTGACGTTCAGCGGGATCTCGGCGGAACTGACGCGCATCACCTTGCCCGGTTGCGGGCCGAACGGGTTGGCGTCCTGATTCGCTGCACTGCTGGCCTGAGGCTGCACCTGCGTCGCGCTGAACACCTGAGGCGGAATGGTCAAGACTCCGCTGTGCTGGGGATAGAGCGCATAGCGCATCTCGATGACCCCGTGGCGCACGCTGTTGATCAGCTTTTCGTAGGTACGCGAATCGCCCAGCTTCTCGATGCGGGCGTCCGGCACCTGCAGCGGGCTGAGGCTGCTGTCGTCGAACAACTGCACGGAGTGGTAGATGCGCAGGGTCAGCACGACCTGAGCCTGAACGTAGACGCTGTCCTGATCCAGCGTCGCCTCGATGAACACCGGTGCCAGTTGCCGATCCTGTTCCCTGGCTTCGTTCTGAATCACTTGCAGAGTCAGTGGCTGGCTTTTCAGGTCGCCCAGTTGCAGGGAAGGAATCGTGACGCTGCCGGTTTGCCGTGGCAGCAGGGTGACGATCCAGCGCGTGGTTGCCTGATTGTTGGTGCCCAGGGTCGTCAGTCGGTTGACCTGACGGGTGTCGCGCACCTCGAAGTCGCTGTCCAGCACGGTCAGGTCGGGCTTGCCGAACTGCGTGACGTCGTCGGTTTCCAGCGTCAGCTCGAAGGTTTCCCCGGCGTTCAGCCGTGTGCGGTCGACGCTGGCCGTCAGTTCGGCCGCGTGTGACGACAGGACAGACAGGCTCAGCAGCAGGCCGGTCAATAAGGGGTACGCGCGACTCATCGGGTCTTTTCCTGATGTTGCTGTTCGTAGCGGAATTTGCGCCGCAGCAGTTCGCCCGGATCGTCCGGAATCTGTCTCAGCCACTGCTCCAGTTCCTGACGTCGTTCGCTGGTGACGGGACGGTCGGCAGGCTGCAGGGGCGGGCGAGTGGTCTGTTCATCGTCTGTCGATGGGCCGGAAGACTGCAGGCCGGACGTGTCCGGAGGCAGGCTTTCGCTGCTGTTGTCCTCACTTGGCCGGGCAGTGTCCTGTTCGGAGGGCGAATGGTTGCTGGTCTGGTCCTGCGTGCCATTCTGGCCTGCTTCATCCTGCTCGGGTTTTTCCGGTTTGTCCTGTTCGGGTTGAGCCGCATTGGCCTGATCCAGAAGATTCTGAACCAGTGCACGGTTGTTCACTGCTGCGGGGAAGTCCGGCTGCCGTTCGAGCGCCTGTTCATAGGCGTCCAGTGCCGCTTCCAGTTCGCCACTGCGGGCCAGCGCATTGCCACGGTTGTAATGATCGGCGGCTGTGTTTCCTTCAGCAAAGCGTTGCGCTGCGCTGGCGTAATCCCCGGCTTCGTAGAAGGCGATACCTTTCCACCGTGGGTCTTCAAAGCGTTGTGCGGCTTCTGCCGGTCGGCGCTGTTCCAGCAGGCGTTGACCCTGCTGATCCGGGCGCAGCCACAGGTCCTGAAATTCGAACGCCTGACTGGTCTGCGGAAACATGAACAGCAGCGGCAGGCAGAACAGCCAGCCGCGGCGACCCGCACAGGCGGCGATCAACAGCAGCGGCAGCAGAAACCAGTGACCCTGATCGGCCCAGGTGTCGAGCTGCACGATCTGCCCGTCGCTGCGCAGGCGTTGCGGGCTGGCGAGCAGGCCAAGGCTGCGCAGGTCCTCTTCATCAGCCCGCGCCTGACGGTAGCTGCCGCCGACCTGCTCGGCAAAGTCATTGAGGCTGGTGCTGTCCAGACGCGGCACCATGATCGCGCCCTGATCGTCCTTGAGCAGGCTGCCGTTTTCCTGAGTCACTGGAGCACCTTCGGCGGTTCCAATACCCAGTATCAACAAGGGCGGCGACTGACCGCGCAGGGCCTGACGGATGCCGTCGCGCTCCTGTTCACTCAAGGACGAGCCGATCAGCAGAATCCTGCCCTGGCCCAGCGCACCCTGCTTGAGCAGGTTCAGCGCCTTGACGACCGCCAGATCGGCACGCTGGCCCGGGACCGGCATGATCGACGGCCTGATCGCCTCCAGCAGGTTGTGGCTGGTCACCAGATCGTCGGACAGCGGCACCAGCGTGTGGGCGCTGCCCGCGTAGACCACGATGGCGGTCTGTGAGTCGCTGCGCAGTTGCAACAGATCGAGCAGTTTGCGTCGCGCCTGTTCCAGACGTGTCGGGGCAATGTCGGTGGCGAGCATCTGCGGGGTGAGTTCCAGCACCACCACCAGCGGATCGACCGGCTTCTGGCTGATCTGCTCGACACGCTGCCAGCTGGGACCAAGCAGCGCGGCCAGCGCCAGCAGCCAGGCCAGCGCCAGTACCACCCACGGCAGTTTGCTGTTGCTGCCGCGACTGCCGTTCAGCAACACGGCATGAAAGGCGGCGGGCAGGATGATCTGCCAGCGTCCGGCGCGTTTCTGCCGATGCCAGAGTTGCCAGATCAACAGCGCCAGCAAGGGCACGATCAGCAGCCACCATGGACGGAACCAGTGTGGCCAGAGGGAGGCGATCATCGCGACCTCCACAGACGTTCGACGCGCTCACGCCAGCCGAAAGCGCGCAGGCTGACGAGTGCCCGTTGCACGGCGTTGTTGGGCCACAGGCTGCGGATCACCAGCAACACGCTCAGCAGCAGCGCCAATGACAAGGGCCACTGATACAGCACTTGCGCCGGGCGGGCCTGGGTGGGTTGCTGGGCGACCGGTTCGAGCGAGTCGAGGGTGGCGCGGATCTTTTCCAGTTGCTCGCCATCGCGGGCGCGGAAGTATTGGCCGCCGCTAAGGCTGGCAATGTCCTTGAGGGTCGGCTCATCCAGGTCCAGGCTCGGGTTCAGGCCCAGCAGTCCCTGTATGCCGCTCTTGTCAGGGTCTGAGCCGATGCCGATGGTGTAGATCCGAACGCCTTCGTTTGCTGCCAGCCGTGCCGCCGTGATCGGGTCGATCTGCCCGCCGTTGTTGGCGCCATCGGTGACCAGCACCAGAACGCGGCTATTGGCCGGACGCAGGCGCAGGCGTTTGAGCGCAAGACCGATGGCGTCGCCGATGGCTGTGTTTTTGCCCGCGATGCCGATTTTCGCCTCGTCCAGCCAGATACGCACTGTGCGGCGGTCGAACGTCAGCGGGGCCTGAACGAAGGCCTGACTGCCGAACAGGATCAGGCCGACCCGATCACCCTGACGGCCCTCGAGAAAATCGCCCAACAGATGCTGAACCAACACCAGTCGGCTGACTTCGTCGCTCTGCCATTGCATGTCCGGGTAATCCATGGAGCCGGAAACATCCACGGCCACCAGCAGGTCGCGGCCGCTGGCAGCCACGGGAAGCGGCTCGCCAAGCCATTGCGGGCGGGCGGCGGCGATCAGCAGAAACAGCCAGATGAGCAGGAACGGCGAGCGCTGTCGCCACGCGGGCAGGTTGGCCTTGGCGCGCCGACCGCTCAAACCTTCGAGTTCGTTGAGGAAGCTGACCTTGAGCGCGGCTTCGCCGCTGTCGGCCATCGGCAACACGAAGCGCATCAGCCAGGGCAGCGGCAGCAGGGCGAAGACCCAGGGCCAGACGAACTCAAACATGTTTGCGAATCCAGATATCGACGGCCTGGGTCAGGCCGCTGATGGCCTTGTCATCGAGTTTGCATTCGGGTTTGTAAGCACCTTCAACAAGGATCATCCAGCGCGTCAGGCCTGCGGCCGGGCAGCGGTTATCGAGAAACGCCAGCCATTTACGACCGTTGAGGGTATGGCTCTGGCTGTGTGGATAGTGGTTGCGGCACAGGCGCTTGAGCAGGCCGTTGATCTGTTGCAGCCAGGCACCGGCGGGGGCGCCGTCATAGGGTTTGGGCAGGCTGGCCAGTTCAGCCAGCGCCGCGACCCGCACGGGATCAAGCGGCTGCTCGCTGCGGCTTTTGCTGACCTTGACCGGCAACAGCGTGCGCAGCCGCCAGATGCCCCAGCCCAGCGCGGGGATCAACAGCAACAGCAGCCACCAACCCGGCGCAGGAGGCCAGAAGCCGATGGCTTCAGGGGCGATCAGGGGTTGCAACTGATCCAGTGGATTCATTTGCGCTTCACCGGACGCTGGGCGTTGAGGTATTCACGCAATTGCTCGACCAGTTCGAACTGGGTGCTCAACGGCATCAGCAGCACGCGCAGTTTCTGCGCAAGCAGTTCCCAGCGCGCCGAGCGCTCCTCACCCTGAACGCGATAGGCGCGACGCAGTTCGGGATCAAGGGTGTCGAGTTCCAGTTGTGCACCGCGCTCGGCAAATCGCAACAGACCTGCCGCAGGCAGCGCGCGGTCCAGCGGGTCGGACAGCGGCAATAACAACAGGTCGCTGTGGCGCGCCAGCAGGGTGAGTTGCTGCTCAGCGGCATCGGACAGGGCACGCTCGTCACAAAGCACGATGACCAGACTGCCGGGACGCAGCACCTCACGGGCACGCCGCAGGGCGGTACCGAACGCATCACGGTCGGCGGGGATTTCGGTGTGCAACGACTGATTGACCCGCACCAGCCGGTTGAGCAGCTGTAAAAGGCTCTGTTTACTGCGCCGGGGTTTGATCTCGTAATGCTCGTTGTCGCCGAACACCAGCCCGCCCACTCGGTCATTGTGTTCCAGTGCGGCCCAGCCGATCAGCGCCGCGGCCTGTGCAGCCAGTACCGACTTGAACATCTGTCCGGAGCCGAAGAACAGGCGACGGCTCTGTTCCACCAGAATGAAAATCGGCCTCTCGCGTTCTTCGTGGAACAGTTTGGTGTGTGGCTCCTGCGTACGTGCGGTCACTCGCCAGTCGATGCTGCGCACATCGTCGCCTGCCTGATAGACCCGCACCTGATCGAAGTCCACCCCTCGGCCACGCAGCTTGGAGTGGTGCAGGCCGATCAGCGGGCTGCGCTGGCTCGGCGTCGAAAAAAGCTGCACTTCCCGCACGCGATGGCGCATCTCGATCAGCTCGCTGAGCGTGACGCGAATGCCCGGTTGTGGGATCAGGTAGGGTTGCATGGGGTCAGGCGACGGCCACGACGTCGAGGATCCGCTGAATCACGCGGTCCTGATCGATGCCCGCAGCTTCGGCCTCGAACGACAGGATGATGCGGTGGCGCAGCACGTCGAACAGCACCGCCTGAATGTCCTCGGGGCTGACGAAATCGCGTCCGGCCAGCCAGGCGTGGGCCCGTGCGCAGCGGTCCAGCGAGATAGAGCCACGCGGGCTGGCGCCATAGGCAATCCATTCGGCCAGTTCCTGATCGAACTTGGCCGGTGTGCGAGTGGCCATGACCAGTTGCACCAGGTATTCCTCAACCGCGTCGGCCATGTACAGACCGAGGATTTCCTTGCGGGCTGCAAAGATCGCCTGCTGGCTGACGCGCCGCTCCGGCTTGGTTTCGCCATTCAGCGCTTCGCCGCGGGCCTGCTGCAGGATCTTGCGTTCGACGGCGGCATCCGGGAAGCCGATCTTGACATGCATCAGGAAGCGGTCGAGCTGTGCTTCGGGCAGGGGATAAGTGCCTTCCTGCTCGATGGGGTTCTGGGTCGCCATGACCAGAAACAGCGGCGAAAGATCATAGGTGCTGCGCCCGACACTGACCTGACGCTCGGCCATGGCCTCGAGCAGAGCCGACTGGACCTTGGCTGGCGCGCGGTTGATTTCGTCCGCAAGCACCAGATTGTGAAAGATCGGACCCTGCTGGAACACGAAACTGCCGGTTTCCGGACGATAGATCTCGGTGCCGGTGATGTCGGCAGGCAACAGGTCGGGGGTGAATTGAATGCGATGAAACTGTGCTTCGATGCCTTCTGCCAGTTCCTTGATGGCCTTGGTCTTGGCAAGGCCCGGTGCGCCTTCGACGAGCATGTGGCCGTCGGCAAGCAGGGCGATGAGCAGGCGTTCGATCAGCTTTTCCTGGCCGAGGATTTGCGTTGAAAGAAATGTTCGCAGCGCAATCAGCGCCTCACGATGTTCCATCGGTGACTGTTCCTGGCAGGGTAATCAGCCGCGTCGGGCGACAGCAGGCTGGGGGCGTTACTTTAATTCATTCGGGCAGGTATCGACTAACGACTCTGGGGTTTTTTATGAAGTTTAGAGATAGTTCATACGTTTAGATGGGAATTGTCCTACATGTTTTGTCTGCTCTTTGTAGGAAGTTACAGGCGAGAGCTACTTTCAACAGTAATTGCCTCATGTCTGACCGGCCGCAGACTTGCAGCTGACAAATGACTTTGGGAGGCCTCACTGGTCCTTCGGCGTAGCGCTTTCGCGCAGCAAACACGCACCGTGGGAGGCGGCTTGCCGGCGATGCAGTCGATGCGGTATGTCAGGAAAATCGCGTCATCGTTCATCGCCGGCAAGCCGCCTCCCACGTAAACGTTTTCATTCAGCAGATTACGTATTGTTTGATGACACCCGATAAAACGCCGCAGCATTGCCCCACAACACGTTTTGCGCAGCCGCCTCACCCAGCGCCTCCACTACCAGATCGATATCACCCGGCTCGAACGGCCGGGGTGCGCGGGTCGAGGGCAGGTCGGTGCCGAACATCAGGGCGTCGGGGTTGGCTGCGTGGATGTCCTTCAAAATCGCTGGCACAGCAAAGTCGACCCGCCCGAAGCCGCAGGCCTTGATCCGTACGCCATGCTCGGCCAAACGTAGCAACACAGGCAGGCCTTCGGCACTCAGCCCCAGATGATCGATGCTCACGGCAGGCAGCCTGAGCAGGCGGGTTTCGATGTCGGCCAACTCGCGTGAGTCGATATACAGCTCCGAATGCCAGCCGACCAGATCGTGAACCCTTAGTGCCAGGGCTTCCAGTTGATCGAGCTGTTCAGACCCGCCCCGCTTCAGATTGAAACGCAGGGCCCGTACGCCAGACGCGTTGAGCATTTCCAGCTCTGCATCCGTGACACTGGACGGTAACTGAGTCACGCCTGCGAAATTCGGTCCCAGCCGTTTCAGTGCGGCCAGCAGGTAAGTCTGATCAAAGCCTTGAAACGAGCCCGAAACCACGGCACCACCCCTGACACCCAAGGGTTCGACCTGCGCCAGATAGTCGCTCACCCGGAACGGCTCCGGCAGGAAACCATTGTTGGCCTGAAGCGGATAACCGGGGTCGATGATGTGGCAGTGGGCGTCGAAAATGGCGGGCATGACGGGCTCCTTGTGGTCCGAACGGCAGTAGATGTGATCAGGCGAGTTCGCTTACATAGCTGCCCACGTCTTTCAGAATGATCTGCAGGGTTTCCTCGACTTCGTGCAGTTCGCCTGCCGAGGTGCTGTGCAGGATTTCGTAACGCTCATGGCCGTCCAGTTGCTTGCCGTCCGCGGGATCGATTTCCAGCAGCAGGCGTTCGGCACTAAAGGTCACTTTCAGCGTCGAGACCGTATGCGTCCTGTCGTCCCGAACGGTGATTTCCACTTCGTTTTCATCGGGAAAACGACTCAGCGAGAACAACTCGCCGTTCTCGCTGTGGCAGCAGAGCAGCGCCATGTTGTCGTATTCGTCATCGCAGGGATTGACGATAAGGCTGGCAGTCTTGATGAGCATGTCGGGTTCCGGTTTTTCGAAAGTGGGCGGGCAGGACGGATTTTGCCAGTCCCCGAGACATTTTGTCGGCCATTAATTGGCACTTTCGTGCCGGTTGACCGGCTTGGCGATGACCGAATATGTCGCAGCCTCGTAAGTAGTGTCCGGTCCGCTGTCGTTAAGCTGCACCAAAGACGTGCGCGCACGAAGCCCTCAGGTTTCCTGCTTCTTTTTTTCATGACATGCACTGCGACATTCAAATGTGACTACCCTGACACGACAGGCGTTAGTACTTTAGCTTTACACTCGATCAGGTGGTGTCCATACAACCGGACGCCGGTACACCCGGATCACAACACCTTCTTCAAGCCTCCCCAATAAAAGCCAAAGCGGAGTACCACAGATGGCGTTCTTCACCGCAGCCAGCAAGTCCGATTTCCAGCATCAACTGCAATCGGCACTGGCTCAGCACATCAGCGAGCAGGCACTGCCACAAGTGGCGCTGTTCGCTGAACAGTTCTTCGGCATCATTTCACTGGATGAACTCACACAGCGTCGACTGTCCGACCTCGCGGGCTGCACACTGTCCGCCTGGCGCCTGCTCGAGCGTTTCGAACACGCCCATCCTCAGGTCCGCGTCTACAACCCCGATTACGAGCGTCACGGATGGCAGTCGACTCACAGCGCCGTCGAAGTGCTGCATCATGACCTTCCGTTTCTCGTCGATTCCGTACGCACCGAGCTGAACCGTCGCGGTTACAGCATCCACACCCTGCAAACCACCGTCCTGAGCGTGCGACGCGGCCCGAATGGCCAGTTGCTCGAACTGCTGCCAAAAGGCACCACCGGCGACGACGTATTGCAGGAATCGCTGATGTACCTGGAGATCGACCGCTGCGCCAACGCCAGCGAGTTGAACGTGCTGGCCCGCGAACTGGAGCAGGTGCTCGGCGAAGTCCGCGCCGCTGTCGAAGATTTCGAGCCGATGAAAGCGCGCCTGCGTGACCTGCTTGTCAGCATCGACGCCAACGAATCCAACACCGACGTCGAAGAAAAGGCCGAGATCAAGGTTTTCCTTGAATGGCTGGTGGATAACCATTTCACCTTTCTGGGCTATGAAGAATTCCAGGTCAGCAACGACGCCGATGGCGGGCAACTGATCTACGACGAATCCTCGTTCCTGGGCCTGACCAAGCTGCTGCGTCCGGGCCTGAGCCGCGAAGAACTGCACATCGAAGACTACGCAGTGAAATACCTGCAAGAGCCGATGCTGCTGTCGTTCGCCAAGGCTGCCGTGCCAAGCCGCGTGCATCGTCCGGCCTATCCTGACTTCGTCTCGATCCGTCAGATCGACGCGTCGGGCAAGGTCATCAAGGAATGCCGCTTCATGGGCCTCTACACCTCGTCGGTGTACGGCGAGAGTGTCAGGCAAATTCCTTACATCCGTCACAAGGTCGCAGAAGTCGAACGTCGTTCAGGTTTCGATGCCAAGGCGCACCTGGGCAAGGAACTGGCGCAGGTGGTCGAAGTGTTGCCCCGCGACGATCTGTTCCAGACGCCGGTCGACGAGCTGTTCAGCACCGTCATGTCCATCGTGCAGATCCAGGAGCGCAACAAGATTCGCGTGTTCCTGCGCAAGGACCCGTACGGCCGTTTCTGCTACTGCCTGGCCTACGTGCCGCGTGACGTGTACTCCACCGAGGTAAGGCAGAAGATCCAGCAGGTGCTGATGGATCGTCTGAAAGCCAGCGATTGCGAATTCTGGACGTTCTTCTCCGAATCCGTGCTGGCCCGCGTACAGCTGATCCTGCGCGTGGACCCGAAGGTCAATCTGGAAATCGACGTCGCCCAGCTGGAAAACGAGGTCATTCAGGCCTGCCGTTCCTGGAAGGACGACTACGCAAGTCTGGTGGTCGAAAGCTTCGGCGAAGCCCACGGCACCAATGTGCTCGCCGACTTCCCGAAAGGCTTCCCGGCAGGCTACCGCGAGCGTTTCGCAGCGCATTCGGCCGTGGTCGACATGCAGCATGTGCTGAGCCTCAGCGAAAGCAATCCGTTGGTGATGAGCTTCTACCAGCCACTGGCCGGTGGTCGTCAGCAACTGCACTGCAAGCTGTACCACGCCGATACGCCGCTGGCGCTGTCCGACGTACTGCCGATTCTGGAGAACCTCGGCCTGCGTGTGCTGGGTGAATTCCCGTATCGCCTGCACCACGCCAACGGTCGCGAATTCTGGATTCACGACTTCGCCTTTACCTACGGCGAAGGCCTGAACCTCGATATTCAGCAGCTCAACGACACGTTGCAGGACGCTTTCGTGCACATCGTCAGCGGCGATGCCGAGAACGATGCGTTCAACCGTCTGGTGCTGACTGCCGGTCTGCCATGGCGCGACGTGGCGCTGCTGCGCGCCTATGCCCGTTACCTGAAGCAGATTCGTCTGGGCTTCGACCTGGGCTACATCGCCAGCACACTGAACAACCACACCGATATCGCCCGCGAGCTGACGCGTCTGTTCAAGACCCGTTTCTATCTGGCGCGCAAACTGGGTTCGGACGATCTGGACGACAAGCAACTGCGTCTGGAACAGGCCATCCTGACCGCGCTGGACGATGTTCAGGTGCTCAACGAAGACCGCATCCTGCGTCGTTACCTGGACCTGATCAAGGCGACCCTGCGGACCAACTTCTACCAGACCGATGCCAACGGCCAGAACAAGAGCTATTTCAGCTTCAAGTTCAACCCGCGTCTGATTCCCGAACTGCCGAAGCCGGTGCCCAAGTTCGAGATTTTCGTTTATTCGCCACGCGTCGAAGGCGTGCACCTGCGTTTCGGCAACGTAGCGCGCGGCGGCCTGCGCTGGTCGGATCGTGAAGAAGATTTCCGGACCGAAGTGCTGGGTCTGGTAAAAGCTCAGCAGGTGAAGAACTCGGTCATCGTGCCGGTCGGTGCCAAGGGCGGTTTCGTGCCGCGCCGTCTGCCGACCACCGGCAATCGCGACGAAGTGCAGGCTGAGGCAATCGCCTGCTATCGCATCTTCATTTCGGGTCTGCTGGACATCACCGACAACCTCAAGGAAGGCGTGCTGGTGCCACCGGTCAACGTGGTTCGCCACGATGACGACGACCCGTACCTGGTCGTTGCCGCCGACAAAGGCACCGCGACCTTCTCCGACATCGCCAACGGCATCGCCATCGACTACGGCTTCTGGCTGGGCGACGCGTTTGCGTCCGGCGGTTCGGCCGGTTACGACCACAAGAAGATGGGCATCACTGCCAAGGGCGCGTGGGTTGGCGTGCAGCGTCACTTCCGTGAGCGTGATATCAACGTTCAGCAGGACAGCATCAGCGTGATCGGCATCGGCGACATGGCCGGTGACGTATTCGGTAACGGCCTGTTGATGTCCGACAAGCTGCAACTGGTCGCAGCCTTCAACCACCTGCACATTTTCATCGACCCGAATCCGGACCCGGCCACCAGCTTCGTCGAGCGTCAGCGTCTGTTCGACCTGCCGCGTTCGGCCTGGACCGACTACGACACCAGCATCATGTCTGCGGGCGGCGGTATTTTCCCGCGCAGCGCCAAGAGCATCGCCATCACCGAACAGATGAAGGCACGCTTTGACATCAAAGCCGACAAGCTGACCCCGACCGAACTGCTGCATGCGCTGCTCAAGGCGCCTGTGGACCTGTTGTGGAACGGCGGCATCGGCACGTACGTGAAGTCCAGCGAAGAGTCCCATGCGGACGTGGGCGACAAGGCCAACGACGCACTGCGTGTCGACGGCAACGAGCTGCGCTGCAAGGTGGTGGGCGAGGGCGGCAACCTGGGCATGACCCAGCTGGGCCGTGTCGAGTTCGGCCTCAATGGCGGCGCGACCAACACCGACTTCATCGACAACGCCGGTGGCGTGGACTGCTCCGACCACGAAGTGAACATCAAGATCCTGCTCAACGAAGTGGTGCAGGCTGGCGACATGACCGAGAAGCAGCGCAACCAGCTGCTTGAAAGCATGACCGACGAAGTCGGCCACCTGGTGCTGGGCAACAACTACAAGCAGACGCAGGCACTGTCGCTGGCCGCTCGCCGTGCCTACGACCGCATCGCTGAATACAAGCGTCTGATGAACGACCTGGAAGCCCGTGGCAAGCTGGACCGTGCCATCGAGTTCCTGCCGGCCGAAGACCAGATCGTCGAGCGCGTATCGGCCGGTCATGGCCTGAGCCGTGCCGAACTGTCGGTGCTGATCTCCTACAGCAAGATCGACCTCAAGGAAGCGTTGCTGGAATCCCGTGTCCCGGATGACGACTACCTGGCACGTGACATGGAAACCGCGTTCCCGCCATCGCTGAGCGCCAAGTTCTCCGTGGCCATGCGCGGTCACCGTCTGAAGCGCGAAATCGTCAGCACCCAGATCGCCAACGATCTGGTCAACCACATGGGTATCACGTTCGTGCAGCGACTCAAAGAGTCGACCGGCATGAGCGCTGCCAACGTGGCCGGTGCCTACGTGATCGTGCGTGATATCTTCCACCTCCCGCACTGGTTCCGTCAGATCGAGGCGCTGGACTACAAGGTGTCGGCAGAAATCCAGCTGTCGCTGATGGATGAGCTGATGCGTCTGGGCCGTCGTGCCACACGCTGGTTCCTGCGCAGCCGTCGCAACGAACTGGATGCCGGTCGTGACGTGGCGCACTTCGGTCCGCACATCGCCGCACTGGGTCTCAAGCTCGACGAGCTGCTGGAAGGTCCGACCCGTGAAGTCTGGCAGGCGCGTTATCAGGCCTATGTCGAAGCCGGTGTGCCGGAATTGCTGGCGCGCATGGTGGCAGGCACCACGCACTTGTACACGCTGCTGCCGATCATCGAAGCCTCCGACGTCACCGGGCAGAACGCTGCCGACGTGGCCAAGGTGTACTTCGCCGTAGGCAGTGCGCTGGACGTGACCTGGTACCTGCAGCAGATCAGCAGCCTGCCGGTGGAAAACAACTGGCAGGCCCTGGCCCGCGAAGCGTTCCGCGACGACATCGACTGGCAACAGCGGGCGATCACCGTATCGGTCCTGCAGATGCCGGATGGTCCATCGGACGTGGAAGAGCGCCTGGCGCTTTGGCTCGAACAGCACGCCCTCATGGTCGAGCGCTGGCGCGCCATGCTGGTCGAACTGCGTGCCGCCAGCGGCACCGACTACGCCATGTACGCCGTCGCCAACCGCGAGTTGCTGGACCTGGCCATGAGCGGACAAGCCATCACGGTGTGATGGTTTGACCGGCCGTTAACAAAAAACCCGCCTTGAGAGAGGCGGGTTTTTTGTATGGGTCTGAAACACGTTGTCGCAGCCGGGCGTGTTGTTCGCCCGTTCAGTTGATCAAGCGGCGGACAAGTGTTCGTAGAGGATGGTCGCGCCGACGAGCATCAGCACCACACCACCGACGATTTCGGCGCGCTTGCCGACAACCGTTCCCAGCGCACGACCCAGCATCACGCCAATGGTGACCATCACGGTTGTTGCCAGGCCTATCGCGGCAGCAGCTACCAGAATATTGACGTCCACGAATGCCAGGCCCACGCCGACTGCCAAGGCATCGATACTGGTTGCGAAAGCGGTGACTGCCAGGATCAGAAACGAGTGCTGACCGGGTTTTTCCTCTTCTTCATCGTCGTGTTTGAGCCCGTTGTAGATCATGTGCAAGCCCAGCGCGAGCAGCAGGGCAAAGGCGATCCAGTGATCCCAGCTTTCCACGAACCGGGTTGCAACCTGTCCGATGCTCCAGCCGATGATTGGCGTAATGGCCTCGATAACGCCGAAGATCAATCCTGTTCGCACGGCTTCGATAAAACGAGGCTTGTGAAGGCTGGCACCTTTACCCAAGGCAGCCGCAAAAGCGTCCGTCGACATGGCAAGAGCGAGGAAAATGAGGGAGATGGGATTCACGGTCAACATCCAGTCGGGCTATGAGTCAACGACGCGTCCACACGCCCGACTTTAGGCATGGATGCATCGTTGGTCTCGCCAACCAGAAGGTGTTCGCACCACGGCATGTTGCCGAGAATGTTGACGCGAACGCTCCATGACCGAAGTCCAGAGCAGGCTACTCCCCAACAAGGGAGGCCACTATAGACACATGAATGTGAAAAAGATATTAAACGGCAACGCGCTATTCAAGTGCTGACAGGCAAGCTGTGCCAGTTCGTAACAGGTCTTGACGGAACTCATGGGCGCCACTGACGTTCAGTTGCAAAGGCTGCTGTTGGTCGTTCGTGATGTTGGCGCCTATCCCGACCGGCAGAGCATTGTTATGTCGGCCGCTCGGTCTTTAAAGCCATGACGCCTCGACAGTCATTCAAAAGAGAGCAACTCATCATGCAGGCAGACGCACTTACCTGGGGTCAAGGCCCTCGTATTCTTGAAGTATTCCTTGAGCCCACGTGCCCGTTTTCGGTCAAGGCTTTTCGCAAGCTCGACAAGCTGCTGGAACAGGCTGGCGAGGACCGCCTCACGATCAAAATTCGTCTCCAGTCCCAACCGTGGCACATGTTTTCCGGCGTCATCGTGCGCTGCATCCTGGCCGCTTCGACCCTTGAAGGCGGCAAGAATAAGGCCAAGGCCGTGATGGCAGCCGTTGCTGCGCATCGCGCCGAATTCGAATTCGAGCACCACGCCAGCGGACCCAATCTCGACGCCACACCGAACGACATCATTGCCCGTCTGGAAGGCTACAGCGGCGTGCAGTTGGCCGAAGCGTTCGCGCAGCCCGAGCTTGAGCACGTCATCAAATGGCACTGCAAATACGCCCGCCAGAACGGCATCCATGTGTCCCCGACCTTTATGGTCGACGGTCTGGTGCAGCCTGCCATGAGCAGTGGTGATGCGCTGGAACAGTGGCTTTCGCAGCTTCAGCTCGATTGAAAGGCGCTTCATCGGGGTTTATTGGAAAATCTCCTGGCCCCGGCGACGCAACCGATCACTGCAACCGTGACACCCAGCACGCCCAGGCTGACGGGTTCATCGAGCAATAGGGCGGCCAACGCCAGGCCGAAGAACGGTTGCAGCAGTTGAAGCTGACCGACCGCGGCAATGCCGCCCTGTGCCAGCCCTCGATACCAGAAAACGAAGCCGATCAGCATGCTGAACACCGAGACGTAGAACAGGCTGCTCCAGGCCCCGACAGTTATTCCTGACAGCGAAGAGGGCGCGCTGATCAACGTCAGTGGCAACATCACGGGAAGGGCGATCACCAGTGCCCAACAAATGACCTGCCAGCCGCCCAAGTCTCTCGACAGTCTGGCACCTTCTGCATAACCCAGCCCGCAGACGATAATAGCCAGCAGCATCAGGCCGTCTCCTGTTGCTGATGTGCTGATGCCTTGAGACAGCGCAAACCCCACCACCATGGCGCTGCCTAGAATCGAGAACAGCCAGAACGCACGACCGGGGCGGTCACCGCCGCGCAGCACGCCGAAGACGGCGGTCGCCAATGGCAACAGACCAATGAAGACGATGGAGTGCGCCGAGGTGACGTGCTTCAGCGCCAGTGCGGTCAGCAACGGAAAGCCCAGCACCACGCCAGTGGCGACGATGCACAGCGAAAACAACTGATGCTTTGCCGGGCGTTTTTCCCGGAATGCCACGAGCATGCCGATTGCCAGCGCTGCGGCAATGGTGGCGCGGGCAAAGGTCAGGAACAGCGGATCGAATTCCATGACGGCAACCCGTGTGGCAGGTAACGAGCCGCTGAAGATCAACACACCGATCAGGCCGTTCAGCCATCCGCTGCCTTTTGTATGAGCGGTCTTATGGAGTGGGTTCAAAGCCTGTTCCATGGGTTTTTCTCACGGCTGTTCAATCGGTGGGGATTGAGTCATCGTAGGGCTGCAATTCAATACAATCAAAAAATCGTCATGGATACATTTACGATGGCTGTCGCGCGTTACAAATCGGTAGTGGATCAGCTGGCAGCGGATATTCGTGGCGGAAAACTGCTGCCGGGCACGCGTCTGCCTACCCATCGCCAGTTGGCGGCAGACCATGGGTTGGCGTTGGCGACAGCCACGCGGGTTTATGCCGAGCTCGAAGCCATGGGGTTGGTCAGCGGTGAGGTCGGGCGTGGCACCTTCGTACGCGAAACTACGATTTCACCGGGGCTTGGCATTGATCAGAAGGCCGTGGCCATCGGCATGATCGACTTCAATTTCAATTATCCGTCACTGTCCGGCCAGGCCGACCTGTTGCGCATGGCATTACGGCAACTGGCTTTGTCAGGTGATCTGGATTCGTTGTTGCGTTATCAGCCCCATGCCGGACGTACGCATGAGCGTGCCGTGGTTGCGCGACATCTGAGCGTACGGGGGCTGACGGTAGAACCTGAGCAGGTACTGATCGTCAACGGCGCGCAACAGGGGCTCGCAGTTGCGTTGATGGCTTTGCTCAAGCCGGGTGATGTAATCGCTGCCGATGCGCTCACTTACTCCGGATTCAAGGTGCTGGCGCAGGCGCTGCATCTGGAGGTCGTGCCGATTCCTGCGGGTGCTGAGGGGCCTGATCTGGTGGCATTGGAGTATTTGTGTCGGAGTCGGCGGATAAAGGCGCTGTACATGATGCCGACGCTGCACAATCCGCTCGGCTGGGTGATGAGTCTCGAGGTACGTGAACAGTTGGTGGTCTTGGCGAGAAAACACGACCTGCTGATCGTTGAAGACGCGGCGTATGCGTTCCTGGCTGACAACCCTCCAGTACCGCTGGCACAGCTTGCTCCAGAGCGGACGGTCTATGTGTCGGGGCTTTCCAAGAGCGTCGCTACCGGGTTGCGGGTAGGGTTCGTCGCCGCGCCTCTCGACAAGGTGTCCGCGATGGAGCGAACCATTCGTGCGACCACCTGGAACACGCCAGGCGTACTGACAGCCATTGCGACCGGCTGGCTTGAAGACGGCATCGTCCTGAAACTCGAGGCAGAGAAACGACTCGATGCCGAGGCCCGACAAGCAGTGGCTCGCGAGGTGCTTGAAGGCATTGAGTTCGTCGGTCACCCCTCGTCCTATTTTTTATGGCTGCCGTTACCTGAGGATGCCCGCGCCGACCAGATCGCCTTGGCCTTGTTGCAGGAAAAGGTCGCTGTATCGACCGCCGAGCCTTTCTCGATATCCACCAGCACGCCGCATGCACTGCGACTGGCGCTGGGGTCGGTGAGCATGGATGAACTACGGGACGGGCTGGGTAGGGTGAAGCGAATTATCGAGGTTTATCTGTAGCCTTTATTATTTTGAGGATTCAGCCAATTCGTGTTTCGCGTCTGAGTCCCATGTGACGCGGAGCGTCACGGGCTGCATGCCCACGCGGAGCGTTGGCACGATCAGTCTTCGACCCCTCACCGATCGTTCCTCACGCTCCAGCGTGGGAATGCCTCTCTGGACGCTCTGCGTCCGCTTTTTCTGCTTTATCGAAGGTATAAAAAAACCCCGCACAAGGCGGGGTTCTTTCAACGCTGTGTTTCGCTATTACGCTTGAACAACCGGGATGTTGGCGTTCGCTGCGGCTTCACGGAATTCGGCGATCTGATCGAAGCTCAGGTAGCGGTACACGTCCGCTGCCATGGTGTCGATCTGTTGCGCGTAGCCCATGTACTCCTCGACGGTCGGCAGGCGACCCAGGATCGATGCGACGGACGCCAGCTCGGCCGAGGCCAGGTAGACGTTCGCGCCGTCACCCAGACGGTTCGGGAAGTTACGGGTCGACGTCGATACCACTGTCGAGTTCGGCTCTACGCGTGCCTGGTTACCCATGCACAGCGAGCAGCCCGGCATTTCCATGCGCGCGCCAGCCTTGCCGTAGATGCCGTAGTAGCCTTCTTCGGTCAGCTGATGCGCGTCCATCTTGGTCGGCGGCGAGAGCCACAGGCGTGTCGGCAGCTGGCCCTTGACCTGATCCAGCAACTTGCCCGCAGCGCGGAAGTGGCCGATGTTGGTCATGCAGGAACCGATGAACACTTCGTCGATCTTCTCGCCCTGTACCGAAGACAGCAGGCGGGCATCGTCCGGGTCGTTCGGCGCGCAGAGCACAGGCTCTTTGACGTCGGCCAGGTCGATCTCGATGATTTCAGCGTACTCGGCGTCCTTGTCGGCTTCCAGCAGCTCCGGGTTGGCAACCCAGGCTTCCATCGCCTGAGCACGACGCTCCAGGGTGCGCGGATCACCGTAACCCTGTTCGATCATCCAGCGCAGCAGCGTGATGTTCGAGTTCAGGTATTCGATGATCGGCTCTTTGGCCAGCTTGATGGTGCAACCGGCAGCCGAACGTTCGGCCGACGCGTCGGACAGCTCGAAAGCCTGCTCGATGCTCAGGTTGTCCAGGCCTTCGATTTCCAGGATACGACCGGAGAAAGCGTTCTTCTTGCCTTTCTTCTCTACGGTCAGCAGGCCAGCCTGAATTGCGTAGTAAGGAATGGCGTGAACCAGGTCGCGCAGGGTGATGCCAGGCTGCATCTTGCCCTTGAAGCGAACCAGGATCGACTCAGGCATGTCCAGCGGCATGACGCCAGTGGCGGCAGCAAACGCAACCAGACCGGAACCGGCCGGGAAGGAGATACCGATCGGGAAGCGGGTGTGAGAGTCACCACCGGTGCCGACGGTGTCCGGCAGCAGCATGCGGTTCAGCCAGCTGTGGATGATGCCGTCGCCCGGACGCAGGGAAACGCCGCCACGGGTCATGATGAAGTCAGGCAGCGTGTGGTGCGTCTTGACGTCGATCGGCTTCGGATAGGCCGCGGTATGGCAGAAGGACTGCATGACCAGATCGGTCGAGAAGCCCAGGCAGGCCAGGTCTTTCAGCTCGTCGCGGGTCATCGGGCCAGTGGTGTCCTGGGAGCCGACGGTGGTCATTTTCGGTTCGCAGTAGGTGCCCGGACGGATACCTTCCACGCCGCACGCCTTGCCGACCATCTTCTGCGCCAGGGTGAAACCCTTGGTGCTTTCGGCTGGCTGGTCAGGCGTCTTGAACAGGTCGAAGGCTGGAAGGCCCAGTTCGGCACGTGCCTTGCTGGTCAGGCCACGGCCGATGATCAGTGGGATACGGCCACCGGCGCGGACTTCGTCCAACAGCACCGGGGTCTTCATTTCGAAGGTGGTGATGACTTCGTCGCTGTCGTGCTTGCAGACTTTGCCAGCGTACGGGTAAACGTCGATCACATCGCCCATGTTGATGTTCGAGACATCGAATTCGATCGGCAGGGCGCCTGCGTCTTCCATGGTGTTGTAGAAGATTGGAGCGATCTTGCTGCCGAAGCAGAAACCACCGGCGCGCTTGTTCGGCACGTAAGGAACGTCGTCGCCAAAGAACCACAGTACCGAGTTGGTCGCCGATTTACGCGAGGAACCGGTACCGACCACGTCACCGACGTAGGCGATAGGGAAACCCTGGCCGCGCATTTCTTCGATCTGCTTCATCGGGCCGATGGAGCCCTGTACGTCCGGAACGATGCCTTCACGGGCCATTTTCAACATGGCCAGAGCGTGCAGCGGGATGTCTGGACGCGACCAGGCATCAGGCGCTGGCGACAGGTCGTCGGTGTTGGTTTCGCCGGTGACCTTGAAGACGCGCAGGCTGATCTTGTCGGCCAGCGTCGGGCGCTTCTTGAACCACTCGCCGTCGGCCCAGGACTGAACGACTGCCTTGGCGTGAGCGTTGCCGCTCTTGGCTTTTTCGGCCACGTCGTGGAAGGCGTCGAACATCAGCAGCGTGTGCTTGAGCTGTTCGGCAGCGACCGGCGCCAGAGTAGCGTCGTCGAGCAGGTCAACCAGCGTGACGATGTTGTAGCCGCCCTGCATGGTGCCCAGCAGTTCGGTTGCACGTTTTTTGTCGATCAGGGGAGAAGTGGCTTCGCCCTTGGCCAGGGCAGACAGGAAACCGGCCTTGACGTAGGCAGCCTCGTCAACGCCTGGTGGAACGCGATTGGTGATCAGATCGACAAGGAAAGCTTCTTCGCCAGCCGGGGGATTTTTCAGCAGCTCAATAAGGCCTGCGGTTTGTTCGGCGTTAAGCGGCTGGGGCACGATACCCTGGGCGGCACGCTCTTCGATGTGTTTACGGTAGGCTTCAAGCACAGTATTACCCTCATCAGTGGTCCCAAATGGGTGTCCGGGACGCTCATCCAGAAATTGTCCGTACCCACGCAAGACTTTGGAGCCTTGTTGGCAGGGTGTCGGCAATTCCTAACAGAAGCTGTTTTCAAAGTTTTACGCCTGCAGGACGGGGAGGAGAGGCGGTCGACACGGCCATCCGTGATGAGGGGATGGCCTGTCGACGCCGCACTGCGGGATTAACTTGACTGTGCTCGTGACGCTTTGAAAACAGCTTCCAACGGACATTGGCGCCTTAAAAGGCTCGCTGATTCTACGGCAAATCTGAACTAAAGGTAAGTTAGCCCCTACATGTTCGGGGGTGAAAGTGCTTAGACAAAGGACTAATATGGGCCCTTGTTTCGCCTGCCCAAGCCCCGCCAGCCATGCCTGATCACATCATCAAAACACCCTGCGTCGGCCTTTGCTCCACTGTTTACGGGGATTTGGTGTGCCGTGGCTGCAAACGCTTCCACCATGAAGTCATCCACTGGAACGGTTACAACGAAGACGAAAAAAGAGCCGTCTGGTTGCGTCTGGAACAGTTGCTGGTTCAGGTCATGACCGCCAAGCTCGAAATCTTCGATGCCGACAAACTGCGGCTGCAGCTTGTCCAGCGCAAGATTCGCTTCGTGCCGCACCAGTCCGAATATTGCTGGGCCTATCAATTGATCGCTCGCGGTGCGCGGGTCATCAGTCAGGTGGAAGCCTACGGTTTCGTGTTGTTACCCGAATTTCGTAATTGGTCGCTGCCTGAGTTACGTGATGCGATCGACCGCGAGTTCTTTTTGCTCTCCGAGGCGCATTACCAGCGTTATATAGCGCCGGGCTTTCTCAAGGATGCCTTCGGCGCCTGATCCGCCGCCGCGCTTTTGTCTCGCGGGACGTCGATAGCCCTCGTATAATGCCGCGCTTTGCCTTTGCGCCATGTGTGAGCCTATGTACCCGATCCCTGAAATCGAAGCCTTTCTGCTTTGCCGTACGCCCGACAGCTGGGTTCAGGCTGCATTGCGCAACCTCGACATCCTGCTGATCGACCACGCGAACAATGAGAAGAAGGCGGCAGGGGCGGCGTTCCAGTTCATGTTCCAGTACAACGACAAGTTCGACCTGCTGGCCAAGATGTCGCGCCTGGCCCGTGAAGAGCTGCGTCATTTCGAGCAGGTGATCAGCATCATCCGCAAGCGCCAGATTCCGATGGCCAACATAAGCTCGGCGCGTTATGCCGGGGCGTTGCGCAAGCTGGTGCGTAATCACAACCCCTACCGCCTGACCGATGCGCTGGTGGTGGGTGCCATCGTCGAAGCCCGTTCCTGTGAGCGTTTCGCCGCGCTGGTGCCGCACCTGGATGAGGACCTGGCCAAGTTCTACGGCAGTCTGCTCAAGTCCGAAGCGCGGCATTTTCAGGATTACCTGAAGCTGGCTTACACCTATGGCGACAAGGCAGACGTGGACGCCAAGATCGAAGAGATTCGTCTGGCCGAGCGCGAGCTGATCGAAAGCCCAGACGAGGAATTTCGTTTTCACAGTGGCGTACCTGTCGCCGCCTGATCCGGCGCGCCATTTCGGCCAGCGACAAAAAACGACCGTCTTACCAGCGGTCGTTTTTTTATGCTTTTTTAGTAAGCAAGCTAACAAATACTTTGACAATAGCTGTCTAGGCAGTAATATTTTGTAATCACTGCCTAGGCAGCTTTCCGGGTGATTCCTTGAAACATTTCAGTCCTGAAAATTTTGATTCCAGCCTGATCGGGCTGCTGGTCGGGCGTACCAACGCGCTGAAAGACCGCATGCTGGACAAGTACCTGCTGCCGTACGACGTCACGTTCGCGCAGTTCAAGGTGCTGATCATCATTGCCCAGTTTTCGACGGATACGCCGGTGGAATTGTGTCGGCACCTGTCGCTGGACAGCGGTTCGATGACTCGCATGCTGGACCGTCTGGAACAGAAGGGGTTGATCGTCCGCACCCGTTCGGAAACCGATCGTCGTCAGGTGCGTGTCGCCCTGACGTCTCAGGGACAAGCGCTATCCGACCTGCTGCCGCAGATCGGTGCCGATGCCATGAACGACACCTTCGCTGCCCTCGACGCTGAGGAAGTGGAAGTGCTGCGCCGGATTCTGACCAAGGTGCTGGTCGCCGCCGACGACCATATCGCCCTGACTCGCCTGAGCTTCAACGCCAAAGGCAAATAAATACGAATAGCCCGAAGTTGAGGGCGGCCGGTCTGGCCGGATCTCAGCCGTTCTGCCGACTTGAAGGTAATTGCCATGGCCACTGCCGCCGCTGAAAACACGTCTGCCCCTGAACAGAAACAGCCAAACGCCCCGAAATCCGGCAAGCGCAAATTCCTGCTGGCCGGTCTCGCCATCATCGTCGTTCTCTGTGGACTGGCGATATGGGGCTGGTATGAGTTTTACGGTCAATGGAGCGAAGAGACCGATGACGCCTACGTGAGTGGCAACGTGGTGGAAATCACGCCGCTGGTCACCGGCACGGTCATCAGTATTGCCGCAGACGACGGTGATCTGGTCCGCGAAGGACAGGTTCTGCTGCGTTTCGATCCAAGCGATGCCGAAGTCGGGCTGCAGAGCGCCGAAGCCAATCTGGGCAAGGTCGTGCGTCAGGTTCGCGGCCTGTACAGCAACGTCGATGGCATGAAGGCTCAACTGGCCGCCCAACGTGCGGCGGTGCAGACGGCTCAGGATAACTACAGCCGTCGCCGCAGTCTGGCGGCCGGTGGCGCAATCTCCCAGGAAGAGCTGTCCCATGCCCGGGATCAACTGACCAGCGCACAAAGTGCTTTGAACAACATCCAGCAACAGTTGAGCACCAGTGTGGCGCTGGTCGATGACACCGTAGTGTCTTCCCATCCAGACGTGAAGGCGGCGGCTGCGCAGTTGCGTCAGGCCTACCTCGCCAATGCGCGGACCACTCTGGTGGCACCGGTGACCGGTTACGTTGCCAAGCGCAGCGTGCAACTGGGCCAGCGCGTTCAGCCTGGTACCGCGACCATGGCGGTGATTCCGCTGGATCAGCTGTGGATCGATGCCAACTTCAAGGAAACCCAGCTGGGCAAGATGCGTATCGGTCAGCCGGTGGAAATCAGCTCCGACCTGTATGGCAGCGACGTGAAGTACAGCGGCACCATCGACAGCCTGGGCGCGGGGACCGGCAGCGCGTTCGCGCTGTTGCCAGCCCAGAACGCGACCGGCAACTGGATCAAGATCGTCCAGCGTGTGCCGGTCCGGGTCCACATCAACCCTGAAGAGCTGGCGCAACACCCGCTGCGCATTGGTCTGTCGACCACCGTTGAAGTCAATCTGCACGACCAGAGTGGTCCGATCCTGGCGCAGCAGCCTCCGAAGCAGGCTGCGTTCACTACCCAGGTCTACACCGAACAGCTGGCTGATGCCGATGCCTTGATCGCGCGCCTGATCCATGAAAACAGCGCGGCCAGCGACAAAAGCAAGACCGCCCAGCGCTGATCCGCCCATCCGCCTGCCCCGGTCTTTCGGCCGGGGTGTCGCCCACGTTTTCAGGGATTCGCGATGAGCACCAACGCCCCCGCTTCCTTTACGCCTCCCAGCCTGTTGCTCTGCACCATTGGCCTGTCGCTGGCGACCTTCATGCAAGTGCTCGACACCACCATTGCCAACGTGGCCCTGCCGACCATTGCAGGCAATCTGGGCGTCAGCTCGGAGCAGAGCACCTGGGTCATCACCTCGTTTGCCGTCAGCAACGCCATCGCGCTGCCCCTGACCGGCTGGCTGAGCCGCCGCTTCGGCGAGGTCAAACTGTTTCTGTGGGCGACCTTGCTGTTTGTGCTGGCTTCGTTTATGTGCGGGATTTCCACGTCGATGCCCGAGCTTGTAGGCTTTCGGGCCTTGCAAGGCATCGTCGCCGGGCCGCTTTATCCCATGAGCCAGACCCTGCTGCTGGCTGTCTACCCGCCTGCAAAACGGGGCATGGCGCTGGCCTTGCTGGCGATGGTCACGGTGGTCGCGCCCATTGTCGGGCCGATTCTGGGCGGCTGGATTACCGACAGTTACAGTTGGCCCTGGATCTTCTTCATCAATATTCCGATCGGCCTGTTCGCAGCATTGGTGGTGCGCACGCAGATGGCCAAGCGTCCGGTCAACACCCAGCAACAGCCGCTGGATTACGTCGGGCTGATCTCCCTGATCATCGGCGTCGGCGCGCTGCAGGTCGTGCTGGACAAAGGCAATAACCTGGACTGGTTCGAGTCGAATTTCATCGTCATCGGCGCATTGATTTCGCTGGTAGCGCTGTCGGTATTCGTGATCTGGGAAATGACCGATAAACATCCCATCGTCAATCTGCGGCTGTTCGCCTATCGAAATTTTCGGGTCGGTACACTGGCGATGATTGGCGGGTATTCAGGGTTTTTCGGCGTCAACCTGCTGTTGCCACAATGGTTGCAGACGCAGATGGGCTACACCGCGACCTGGGCCGGACTGGCGTTGGCGCCGATTGGTATCCTGCCGGTGTTGATGTCGCCCTTCGTTGGCAAGTACGCACACAAGTTCGACCTGCGCCTGCTGGCCAGCCTGGCGTTCCTGGCCATGGGCCTGAGCTGTTTCATGCGTGCAGACTTCACCAATCAGGTGGATTTCCAGCACATCGCCATGGTCCAGTTGTTCATGGGGATAGGCGTCGCGCTGTTCTTCATGCCGACCCTGAGCATTCTGTTATCGGACCTGCCACCCAACCAGATTGCCGATGGTTCAGGCCTCGCCACCTTCCTGCGTACGCTGGGCGGCAGCTTCGCGGCATCGCTGACGACCTGGATCTGGATTCGCCGTGCCGAGCAGCATCATGCGTACCTGAGCGAAAACATCAGCACCTATGACCCGGCCACACGCCATGCGCTCGACACCCTGGGCGGTGCCGGTCCGCAAGCCTATGCGCAGCTGGAACAGACGCTCAACGGGCAGGCATACATGATGTCGACGGTGGATTACTTCTACATGCTGGGCTGGTTGTTCGCGGGGTTGATCCTGCTGGTCTGGTTCGCCAAACCACCGTTCGCCGCGAAAGCAGGACCAGCGGCAGGGGGAGGGCATTGATAGCGGGTTTGGCTGGGTAAACATAGGCCGCGCTGCATGGTCGTGCTCATCGCTCTGCGTGGGTATGCCGCCCGTGACGCTCCGCGTCACAATTGGCACAGACTGCAGGTTCAGTAAGGGAGACAGCTGCTTTTATTTACAACGAAGGCGGCAATGCCAGCGTGCGATTCTCTTCCGGCACAAAATCGAACGAACCGAGGCTGAAACCCTGTTCGTCCACCTGCAGCGCCCAGCCCTGACGATCCCAGTCGCCCAGCACGATACGTCTGGCGGCAACGTCGCCGAGCTGCAGTTTATGAATGGCAGGGCGATGCGTGTGGCCGTGGATCAGCGTGTGCACACCGAATTGCTGCATGATTCGCGGCACTTCTTCAGGCGTCACATCGACAATGTCGTTGGCTTTCATGCGGGTCTTTGCGCGGCTTTCATTGCGCAGCTTGCGCGCCAGTTTGTGGCGGGTCTTCAAGGGCAGGTGACGCAGAATGAACAGCGTCAGCGGATGGCGCAGGTAGCGGCGCATCCTGATGTAGCCCACATCACGCGTGCACAGGCTGTCGCCGTGCATCAACAGCACCGGCTCACCGTTCAACTGCACCACGGTCGGGTCGGCCAGCAGCGTACAACCCGCTGCTTTGCAGAAACCCTTGCCGATCATGAAGTCGCGGTTGCCGTGCATCAGAAAAATTCGGGTACCACTGTCGCTCAGTTCGCGCAGGGCCTTGCAGATCGAAAGCTGGAAAGGTGACATGGCGTCGTCACCGATCCAGGCTTCGAAGAAATCCCCGAGGATATACAGCGACTCGGCTGTGCGAGCCCGGCCTGCGAGTAGATCCAGAAACGCCCGGG
Organism: Pseudomonas sp. fls2-241-TYG-175; assembly: GCF_030209155.1. Taxonomy (NCBI): domain Bacteria; kingdom Pseudomonadati; phylum Pseudomonadota; class Gammaproteobacteria; order Pseudomonadales; family Pseudomonadaceae; genus Pseudomonas; species Pseudomonas sp. fls2-241-TYG-175. The sequence goes on from NZ_JARVSO010000039.1 coordinate 70,337, forward strand.
TAATGTCCGGGCGCTCTTGCTCAAGATGCAAATCGGAGATCAGCAGTATCACTCAACGATCTCTGCTTTTTCGATGATCACGTCTTCGACAGGAACGTCCTGGTGACCGGCCTTGCTGCTGGTGGCAACGCCCTTGATCTTGTCGACAACGTCAGTGCCTTCGATCACTTCACCGAATACGGCATAGCCCCAGCCCTGAACGGTCTTGGCGCTGTGGTTCAGGAAGGCGTTGTCAGCCACGTTGATGAAGAACTGCGCGGAAGCCGAATGCGGCTCCATGGTGCGAGCCATTGCAACTGTGTATTTCTTGTTTGGCAGGCCGTTGTCAGCTTCGTTCTGGATGCTCGGGCGCTTGTCTTTCTTTTCCTTCATGCCTGGCTCGAAACCACCGCCCTGGACCATGAAGTTGCCGATCACACGGTGGAAAACGGTATTTTCATAGTGGCCAGCGTTGACGTATTCGATGAAGTTGGCAACGGTCAGCGGCGCTTTTTCTGCGTTCAATTGCAGAACGATGTCACCGTGGTTGGTAGTCAGTTTTACTTTGGACATATCGAAGTCGCTCTCTTGGCGTTCATGAAGGGGCGCAATATCACCCTGACGTGCAGTTTACAGGCGAGGTTACATTTTTCGCGCTTTTTGCCGCTTTTCTGCCTGCAACCCTGCACTCTGTTGTCAGGGACTTGACAGCTTCGGCTATGATAAGCGCTTTGATTTAGTCGGCCTACCCTGGCCGCGCACAAGTATGTCCAAGGATCCTATGAGCAAGCCCACTCCAGAACCCGCTGCGAATACAAAGGCAGGCCCTGTCGTACCGACCAACTTCCTGCGTCCGATCGTGCAGGCTGACCTGGATTCGGGCAAACACACCCGGATCGTGACCCGCTTCCCGCCAGAGCCGAACGGCTATCTGCACATCGGTCACGCCAAGTCGATCTGCGTGAACTTCGGTCTGGCCAACGAGTTCGGTGGCGCGACACACCTGCGTTTCGACGACACCAACCCGGCCAAGGAAGACCAGGAATACATCGATGCCATCATGAGCGACGTGAAGTGGCTCGGCTTCGAGTGGGCGGGTGAAGTGCGTTACGCCTCGCAATACTTCGATCAACTGCACGACTGGGCCGTTGAACTGATCAAGTCCGGCAAGGCTTATGTGGATGATCTGACCCCCGAGCAGGCACGCGAATACCGTGGCACCCTGACCGAGCCGGGCAAGAACAGCCCGTTCCGTGAGCGCAGCGTCGAGGAAAACCTGGACCTGTTCGCCCGCATGAAAGCCGGTGAGTTCGAAGACGGTGCTCGCGTACTGCGCGCCAAGATCGACATGGCGTCGCCGAACATGAACCTGCGCGACCCGATCCTGTACCGCATTCGTCACGCGCACCATCACCAGACCGGTGACAAATGGTGCATCTACCCGATCTATGACTTCACCCACGGTCAGTCGGACGCCATCGAAGGCATTACCCATTCGATCTGCACGCTGGAGTTCGAAAGCCATCGTCCGTTGTACGACTGGTTCCTGGACAACCTGCCGGTGCCGTGCAAGCCGCGCCAGTACGAATTCTCGCGCCTGAATCTGAGCTACACCGTGACCAGCAAGCGCAAGCTCAAGCAACTGGTTGACGAGAAGCACGTCAATGGTTGGGATGATCCGCGCATGTCCACGCTGTCCGGCTTCCGTCGCCGTGGCTACACGCCGGCCTCGATCCGCAACTTCTGCGAAATGGTTGGCACCAACCGTTCCGACGGCGTGGTGGATTTCGGCATGCTCGAGTTCAGCATCCGTGATGACCTGGATCGCAATGCGCCACGCGCCATGTGCGTGCTGCGTCCGTTGAAGGTCGTGATCACCAATTACCCGGAAGGCCAGGTCGAGAAGCTCGAACTGCCGCGTCACCCCAAGGAAGACCTGGGCGTGCGCGAACTGCCGTTTGCTCGCGAGATCTACATCGATCGCGACGACTATATGGAAGAGCCGCCGAAAGGCTACAAGCGCCTTGAGCCGAACGGCGAAGTGCGTCTGCGTGGCAGCTACGTGATCCGTGCCGACGAGGCCATCAAGGACGCCGACGGCAACATCGTCGAGCTGCGCTGCTCCTATGACCCTGACACCCTGGGCAAGAACCCTGAAGGCCGCAAGGTCAAGGGCGTTATCCACTGGGTGCCGGCCGAGGCCAGCGTGGAATGCGAAGTGCGTCTCTACGACCGTCTGTTCCGTTCGCCTTCGCCCGACAAGGCCGAAGATGGTGCTACGTTCCTGGAAAACATCAACCCTGATTCCCTGCAGGTCCTGACAGGTTGTCGTGCTGAACCATCGCTGGCTAATGCACAGCCGGAAGACAGGTTCCAGTTCGAACGCGAAGGCTACTTCTGCGCCGACATCAAGGATACAAAACCTGGTCATCCGGTCTTCAACCGCACAGTGACACTGCGCGATTCCTGGAGCTGATGTACCACGGGGGTAGGAAAGTGCTTTCCATCTACAACACGCTCACCAAGAGCAAAGAAGTTTTCAAGCCGCTGGATGGCAACAAGGTGCGCATGTACGTCTGCGGGATGACCGTGTACGACTACTGCCACCTGGGCCACGGCCGCAGCATGGTCGCGTTCGATCTGGTGACGCGCTGGTTGCGGTTCAGCGGCTATGAACTGACGTATGTGCGCAACATCACCGACATTGACGACAAGATCATCAACCGTGCGCGTGACAACGGCGAGTCGTTCGACGCACTGACGGCGCGCATGATTGACGCCATGCACGAGGACGAGGCTCGCCTCAACATCCTCAAGCCGGACATGGAACCGCGTGCCACCGATCACATCGCCGGCATGCACGCCATGATCCAGACCCTGATCGACAAGGGTTACGCTTACGCGCCGGGCAATGGCGATGTGTACTACCGCGTCGGCAAGTTTGTCGGCTACGGCAAGCTGTCGCGCAAGAAAATCGAAGACCTGCGCATCGGTGCGCGAATCGAAGTGGACGAGTCCAAGGACGATCCGCTGGACTTCGTGCTCTGGAAGGGCGTCAAGCCGGGCGAGCCGAGCTGGGATTCGCCATGGGGTCCGGGTCGTCCGGGCTGGCATATCGAGTGCTCGGTGATGTCGACCTGCTGCCTGGGTGACACCTTCGACATTCATGGCGGCGGCAGTGACCTCGAGTTTCCGCACCATGAAAACGAGATCGCCCAGAGCGAAGCGGCGACCGGCAAGACGTACGCCAATGCGTGGTTGCACTGCGGCATGATCCGCATCAATGGCGAGAAGATGTCCAAGTCCTTGAACAACTTCTTCACCATTCGCGACGTGCTGGAGAAATACCACCCGGAAGTGGTGCGTTACCTGCTGGTATCGAGCCACTACCGGAGCGCGATCAATTATTCCGAGGACAGCCTGCGCGAGTCCAAGGCAGCGCTGGAGCGCTTCTATCACGCGCTCAAGGGCCTGCCGGTCTCCGAGCCTGTCGGCGGCGAAGCGTTCGTCGAGCGCTTTACTGCTGCAATGAACGACGACTTCGGCACGCCCGAAGCCTGTGCCGTGCTGTTTGAAATGGTGCGCGAGATCAACCGTCTGCGTGAGACCGATCCTGCAGCAGCAGCGGGTCTTGCGGCGCGTCTCAAGCAACTGGCCAGCGTGCTGGGTGTGTTGCAGCTGGAGGCTGACGACTTTCTACGCGCAGGTGCAGAAGGTCGTGTCGATGCCGCTGAAGTGGAAGCGCTGATTCAGGCGCGTCTGGCAGCGCGTGCTGCCAAGGACTGGGCCGAATCCGACCGCATCCGCGACCAGATCACCGCCATGGGCGTTGTGCTGGAAGACGGCAAGGGCGGAACGACCTGGCGTCTGGCGGACTGAAGTCGAAACGAGAGTGTCTGGCTGGATGCATAACGACTGGGAGGCGGCTTGCCGGCGATGGCGTCAGTTCATTCACTGATCTGATCGTTCCCACGCTCTGCGCTCATCGTTATACACAAGTCCGCCTCGACACTGATCGTGCCCACGCGATGGGCACGATCAGCGTCGAGGCGGGCACTGCCTGACGTCGATCAGGTTTCGCCGCCTTGCTGTTCCCGTAAGCGTTTGTACAAGGTGTTGCGGCTCACCCCGAGTCGCTTCGCCAGCTGCGAAATATTCCCTCCGGCTGCCTGAAGCAGATCATTCAGGTCGTCGGTGTTTTGCAGGCGATCCTGGACAACCCCGGCTGTCTGTCTGTCACTGCGCTGCTCATCCAGTCCTGCATCCAGAAAGAAATCTTCCGGCAAATGATCGGTGGTGATCGGCTGATCGTCGGCCAATGCCAGCGCCACCTGAATCACGCTGTTGAGCTGGCGGATATTGCCCGGCCATGGGTGATGCTCGAACAGCTCAAGCACTTCCCGTGAAAAACCGGCCCGCTGGTGCGGGTCCCGATGCCGTTCCCAAATGCGTTGCACCAGTGCGTGCTTGTCGGTTCTTTCGCGCAGCGGCGGCAGTTCGATGTTCAGGCCGCTGATCCGGTAGTACAGGTCCTGACGGAAATGCCCGGCCTGCACCTGATCGCGCAACGTGCGGTTGGTGGCTGATACCAGACGGATATCCACCGGATACAACTCGCCACCGCCCAACGGCTGAACGCAACGCTCCTGAAGGACCCGCAGCAGGCGTGCCTGCACCGACATCGGCATGTCACCGATCTCGTCCAGAAACAGTGTGCCCTTGTCGGCTTTGCGAATCAGCCCGATGCTGCCTTTCTGGCTGGCACCCGTGAACGCGCCCTTGGCGTAGCCGAACAGCTCAGCTTCCACCAGATCGGCCGGAATCGCCGCGCAATTCACCGCGATCAGCGGCTGACTGGCCCGCGAGCTGGCCTGATGCAGCGCCTTGACGAACACTTCCTTGCCGACCCCGGTCTCGCCATGGATCAACAACGGAATATCCTTTTCCAGCAGGCGCTGTGCCTGGATAACAGCCTTCTCGACGCGGGTATCGCCCAGGCTGATGGCTTGCAGATCCAGGCTTCGGGCGACCATCGGAGCAGGAGTGGCTGCCGTAACCGCATGCAGTTGCAATGGCTTGCGTCTCGGGCGCTTGATCAGGCACTGGAAGCGGTTGTTGCCGAACGCCTGCAGCGCAAAAGGCCGGGCTTCGGGCTCGCTGAGCAGTTGCAGGATCGGGCATTTGAACAGCGTCTCGATGCTGACGCCGGCGAGCCGGACGCCCAGCAGCGTGTCGGCGCGGCGATTGGCGCAGAGAATCTGGCCGCTCTCGTCGAAAATCAGCAGTCCGGCCCACTGGCTGTCGAGGTTGTTCAGGCCTGTATTAAAGATCAGCTGGAAATGCGTGTCGCGAAACTGGTCGAGGATCAGCCGGTTTTCCACCGACTGGCTCATCATCTTGACCATGCCCAGGGTGTGGGAGGGCGGCAGGAAGCTGTCACTTGAAACATCCAATACCGCAATGATGCGCCGGTCGGCGTCGAAGATCGGCGAGGCCGAGCCGGTCATGAAGCGGTTGGCTTTGAGGAAATGCTCGTCAGGCTCGATATGGATGGCTTGTTCACAGGCCAGTGCGGTGCCGATGGCGTTGGTGCCGGTGCCTCGTTCACTCCAACTGGCTCCCGCCAGAAATCCCTGATGCGATGAATCGCCGAACCGCTGAGTGCCCCAAGACTTGAGCAACTGGCCCTGGGGATCGGCCAGCAGGATCAGGCAGTTGGAATTGCTCAGGATGTTTTCATAGACCGGCAGGACTTCCTGATGGGTCGTCTGCACCAGCGCGTTGTGGCGTTCCAGCAGCTGTGAGACTTCCGACCCGGGCAACTGGCCGAACGACGGACGCGTCTGATGGCTGAGACCGAAGTCCCGGCAGCGTGTCCATGAATCGCGAATGATGATGTCGTGCGCAAGCGAAGTGCTGGATTGAGCCATGGCAAAACCTGCAAGGATGACGTGTTGTTTTTATTTTCAGGTTTCGTCGCGTGTCCATCCTGGCGTGCAACGTCCATCCAGTGTCGTTCAGATGTGTTCAAAGTCAACGTTCATTTTGCTCAGTTGTTCAGCGTTTACTGTTCATTTTTGTTCAGCTGCGAAGCGGCTTTCGCCCAATGAAACCGGGCGAATGCTCTGGGACGGGCCTTGGCGCGGTTTTGGCAGAACTGGCACGAATGTCGCTATCTGCACACCAGTCACGCATTACCCTTAAAAAAACAACAAAGGGCACGCCATGTCTCTCACGCTGGAGCACGTCAGTCGCGCAGTCGATGGCCAACTATGGATCGACGACGCGTCCCTGAGCTTTGAGCCAGGATCCTTCAACGTTCTGCTGGGGCGAACCCTGTCAGGCAAAACCAGCCTGATGCGCCTGATGGCCGGGCTGGACAAACCCGACAGCGGGCGAGTGCTGATGAACGGGGTCGATGTCACCCATCGTCCGGTTCGCCTGCGCAACGTCTCGATGGTTTACCAGCAGTTCATCAATTACCCGAGCATGACGGTATTCGAAAACATCGCCTCGCCGCTGCGTCAGGCGGGCATGTCCAAGGACGTTATCCACAGCCGCGTCCACGAAACCGCGAAAATGCTGCGCATCGAGAAGTTTCTGCAGCGCCATCCCCTTGAACTGTCCGGCGGCCAGCAGCAGCGCACCGCGATGGCCCGGGCGCTGGTCAAGGATGCCGAACTGATCCTGTTCGACGAGCCGCTGGTCAACCTCGACTACAAGCTGCGCGAAGAGCTGCGTCAGGAGATGCGCGAGCTTTTCGCCGCTCGCCATACCATCGCCATCTACGCCACCACCGAACCCAACGAAGCGCTGGCGCTGGGCGGTACGACCACCATCCTGCATGAAGGTCGGGTGGTGCAGAGCGGCAAGACCCCTGAGGTCTATCACAAGCCCGCCACCGTGCTGGCTGCCGAGCTGTTCTCGGAACCGCCGATCAACCTCATGCCGGGGCGCATCGATGGTAACGAGGTGAGCTTCGCCAACTTCGTGCATTTCCCGCTCAACGTCGACCTGCGCGCCATCGGTGATGGTGAGTACCGCTTTGGCGTGCGGCCCAGCCACCTCAGTCTGGTGCCGTCCAACGACGATGACCTCGAGCTGGCCGTGACCGTGGAGCTGGCCGAAATCAGCGGCTCGGAAACCTTCCTGCACGTGCGCAACGAGCTGTTCTCGCTGGTGCTGCATCTGCCGGGCGTTCACGCCTACGACGTCGATGCGCCGATCCGGGTGTACATCCCGACCCACAAACTTTTCGTGTTCGATCAGCAGGGCGGCCTTATCCAGGCGCCGGGCCTGCGCATGTCGAGGGTTGCCTGATGGCCGAGATCCGATTGCAGAACCTGGCGCACAGTTACAGCGCCAACCCTGGGCCTGATGATTACGCGATTCGCGAGATGAGCCATATCTGGGAGCAGGGCGGGGCGTATGCGCTGCTCGGGCCTTCCGGCTGCGGCAAGTCGACCTTGCTCAACATTATTTCCGGCCTGCTGAGCCCGTCGCAGGGGCAGGTGCTGTTCGACTCCAAAGTGGTCAACGAACTGCCGCCCGAACACCGCAACATCGCTCAGGTTTTCCAGTTTCCGGTGATCTACGACACCATGACCGTGTTCGATAACCTGGCCTTTCCATTGCGCAACCAGGGCATGGACAAGGCGCGCATTCTCGCCAAGGTCAATGAAATCGCCGAAGTGCTGGATCTGCAGCCATTGCTGAAAAAGAAGGCGCGCAACCTGACGGCGGATGAAAAACAGAAAGTGTCCATGGGGCGCGGGCTGGTACGTGATGACGTTTCGGCCATCCTGTTCGACGAGCCGCTGACGGTCATCGACCCGCACCTGAAATGGAAGCTGCGCCGCAAGCTCAAGCAGATTCACGAGCAGTTCAACATCACCATGGTCTACGTCACCCACGACCAGTTGGAGGCCTCGACCTTCGCCGACAAGATCGCGGTGATGTACGGCGGCCAGATCGTCCAGTTCGGCACCCCGCGTGAACTGTTCGAGAAGCCCCGGCACACCTTTGTCGGCTATTTCATCGGCAGTCCCGGCATGAACCTCATCGACGTGCAGCCACAGGGTGACGGCGTCGGTTTTGGCGACGTTCACGTGCCGCTGTCCGGCCTGTTGCAGCAGCAGATCGCACGTACCTCGTTTACCAGTCTGAAAATCGGCATTCGCCCCGAGTTCGTGCACGTCTGGGACGGCCCCTACGAGGAAGCGATGTGCGCCGAGGTGGTCTACGTCGAGGATCTGGGCACTTACAAGATTCTGACCCTGTCGCTGGCCGGGCAGAAGATCAAGGTGCGCATGCCCGAAGACAAGCCGGTGCCGCAAGGTCAGGCGTGGATCAGTTTTCCGGCGCAGTGGCTGATGGTGTACGCCGATGACTTCCTGCTTGAGCCCACTCCAGAGCGAGACCTGCCATGAATAACAAGGTCCAGAACAACAAGGCCTGGTGGCTGGTGCTGCCGGTGTTCCTGCTGGTGGCCTTCAGCGCCATCATTCCGATGATGACCGTGGTCAACTACTCGGTGCAGGACATCTTCGACCAGTCCAGCCGTTACTTTGTCGGCACCGACTGGTTCAGGCAGGTCCTGCAGGACCCGCGTCTGCACGACTCGCTGCTGCGTCAGTTCATTTACTCGGGCAGCGTGCTGCTGATCGAGATTCCGCTCGGCATCGCGGTCGCGCTGTGCATGCCGACCAAGGGGCGCTGGTCGACGGTCTGCCTGATCCTGATGACCATCCCGCTGCTGATTCCCTGGAACGTGGTCGGCACCATCTGGCAGATCTTCGGCCGTGGTGACATCGGGTTGCTGGGTTACACGCTGAACAACATTCTGCACATCAACTACAACTACGCGGCCAATGCGTCGGATGCCTGGGTCACGGTGCTGGTCATCGATGTCTGGCACTGGACCTCGCTGGTGGCATTGCTGAGCTACTCGGGGCTTCGGGCCATTCCGGACGTCTACTATCAGGCGGCGCGGATCGACCGGGCGTCGAGCTGGGCAATCTTCCGGCACATTCAATTGCCGAAGATGAAAAGCGTGCTGCTGATCGCCGTGATGCTGCGGTTCATGGACAGCTTCATGATCTACACCGAGCCGTTCGTGCTCACCGGCGGCGGTCCGGGCAACTCCACCACCTTCCTCAGCCAGACCCTGACGACCATGGCGCTCGGGCAGTTCGACCTGGGTCCGGCGGCTGCTTTCTCGCTGGTGTATTTCCTGATCATTCTGCTGGTGTCGTGGGTGTTCTACACCGCCATGACCCACAGTGAAAAGAATTGAGGGCCGGGTCATGAGTCTGCGCAAAGCCATACCGATGTTGATTTACCTGCTCTTTCTGCTGGTGCCGATCTACTGGCTGGTCAACATGTCGTTCAAGACCAACACCGAGATCCTCGGCGGTCTGACCCTGTGGCCTCAGGATTTCACCCTGGCCAACTACAAGGTGATCTTCACCGACGAGAGCTGGTACAGCGGCTACATCAACTCGCTGTACTACGTGTGCCTGAATACCGTGATATCGCTGAGTGTCGCGTTGCCAGCGGCCTACGCGTTTTCACGCTATCGTTTCCTCGGCGACAAGCACCTGTTCTTCTGGCTGCTGACCAACCGCATGGCGCCACCGGCTGTGTTTCTGCTGCCGTTTTTCCAGCTGTATTCGTCGATCGGTCTGTTTGACACGCACATCGCTGTGGCTCTGGCGCATTGCCTGTTCAACGTGCCGCTGGCGGTATGGATTCTGGAAGGCTTCATGTCGGGTGTCCCGAAGGAGATCGATGAGACTGCCTACATCGACGGTTACAGCTTTCCCAAGTTCTTCGGCAAGATTTTCATCCCGCTGATTGGCTCGGGGATTGGTGTCACGGCGTTCTTCTGCTTCATGTTTTCCTGGGTCGAGCTGCTGCTGGCGCGCACCCTGACCTCGGTCAATGCCAAGCCGATTGCCGCGGTCATGACACGTACGGTCTCGGCGTCCGGTATCGATTGGGGTGTGCTGGCTGCGGCCGGTGTGCTGACCATTCTGCCGGGCATGTTGGTGATCTGGTTTGTTCGCAACCACGTGGTCAAGGGCTTTGCCCTTGGCCGTGTCTGAGGAGACGAAAAATGGAGTGGATGTCCTGGACACTGCCCACCGCGGCCTTCTTCGGCAGTATCGCGTTGCTGTTGGTGGGAATGACGTTATGGGAGCTGCGCTCGGCCAGTATCGAGCGCCGCGGGTTTCTGCCGATTGCCACCACACGTGGCGACCGGCTGTTCATCGGGCTGTTGGGCAGTGCTTATCTGCATCTTATGGTGATCGGCGCGACCGACTGGAGTATCTGGGTCGCTTCGGGGGCCTCTCTGGTGTGGCTGTTGGTGGTGATGCGTTGGGGTTAGCAGGCGGGCGGGCGTGATTGTCCGCACGACGGCTGGCGGTATTCGAAAAGCGGGACTACATAAGAAGCAACTCTTGAGGTGTCTATGTTCAATAAGAAAAACAAGCTGCAACATAGCGTGACGTTGGCAACCATGATCATGCTCAGTGGGCTGAGCGTTTCAGCCTGGGCGGATCAGTACGAGGATGCGGCAAAGAAGTGGGCGGCCAGCGAATTCAAGCCGACCACGCTTTCCGATGCCGAGCAGTTGAAAGAGCTTGAGTGGTTCATCAAGGCTGCCGAGCCGTTCCGTGGCATGGACATCAAAGTGGTATCGGAAACCCTGACGACCCACGAATATGAATCCAAGACCCTGGCCAAGGCATTTACCGAAATTACCGGGATCAAGGTCACTCACGACCTGCTTCAGGAAGGCGACGTCATCGAGAAGCTGCAGACCGCCATGCAGTCTGACAAAAGCATCTATGACGGCTGGGTCAACGACTCTGACCTGATCGGTACGCACTTCCGTTACGGTAAAGCGCTGTCGCTGACCGACCTGATGGCCAGTGCCGAGGGTGCCAAAGTCACTTCTCCTACGCTGGACCTGAAGGACTTCATCGGCACTTCCTTCACCACTGCACCGGACGGCAAGCTGTATCAGCTGCCCGACCAGCAATTTGCCAACCTTTACTGGTTCCGCGCCGACTGGTTCGATCGCGCAGACCTGAAAAAGCAGTTCAAGGACAAATACGGCTACGAGCTGGGCGTTCCGGTGAACTGGTCGGCCTATGAAGATATCGCCAAGTTCTTCAGCGAAGACGTGAAAACCATCGACGGCAAGCGGGTCTATGGCCACATGGATTACGGCAAGAAAGATCCATCGCTGGGCTGGCGCTTCACCGATGCCTGGTTCTCCATGGCCGGCAGTGGCGACAAGGGTCTGCCCAACGGCTTGCCTGTGGATGAATGGGGTATTCGCGTTGAAGCCTGCCATCCGGTCGGCTCCAGCATCACCCGTGGTGGCGACACCAACGGTCCGGCAGCGGTCTTTGCTACCCAGAAATACATCGACTGGCTGAAAGCCTATGCACCGCCGCAAGCGGCAGGCATGACCTTCTCCGAGTCGGGGCCTGTTCCATCGCAGGGCGAGGTTGCGCAGCAGATCTTCTGGTACACCGCATTCACTGCCGACATGACCAAGCCTGGCCTGCCGGTAATGAACGCCGATGGCACTCCGAAATGGCGCATGGCGCCTTCGCCCAAGGGCCCGTACTGGAAAGAAGGCATGAAGCTGGGCTACCAGGACGTGGGTTCATGGACTTTCCTCAAGTCCACCGAAGAGAAAAAGCGTAACGCAGCCTGGCTCTATGCGCAGTTCGTGACCTCCAAGTCGGTGTCGCTGAAGAAAACCATCGTCGGCCTGACGCCGATTCGTGAATCGGACATCAACTCCAAGGAAATGACTGCGCTGGCACCCAAGCTGGGTGGTCTGGTCGAGTTCTACCGCAGCCCGGCCCGCGTGCAGTGGTCGCCAACCGGCACCAACGTTCCGGACTATCCGAAGCTGGCCCAGTTGTGGTGGAGCCATGTGGCTGAAGCTGTGACGGGTGAGAAGACCGCTCAGGCAGCGCTGGACGGACTGGCCAAGGATCAGGATGCGATCATGACGCGCATCGAACGCTCCAAGGTTCAGGATGCCAGCGGTTGTGCGCCGAAGATGAACCCGGAAACCACGGCTGAAGAGTGGTACAGCAAGGCCGAGAACAGCGGCGGCAAGTTCCTCGCACCTCAGCGCAAGCTGGCCAACGAGAAACCGAAAGGCGAAACCATTGCCTACTCCGACCTGCTGAAAAGCTGGGAAGCCGGGAAAAAATAAGCGTTCTTGAAGTACAAAAAACGGCACCCTCGGGTGCCGTTTTTTTTTGCTGCTGAAAAGCGGTATCAGCTGTGCAGCGTCTCGGCGGCGTACAGGGTGTTTTCCAGCAGGCAGGCGCGGGTCATGGGGCCGACGCCGCCCGGCACAGGCGTGATCCAGCCGGCGCGGGGCAGGGCGGTTTCATAGACCACGTCGCCGACCAGCTTGCCATCGGCCTGACGGTTGATACCGACATCGATCACGATGGCGCCAGGTTTGATCCACTCGCCTTTCACAAGGCCTGGCTTGCCAGCGGCAACCACGACCAGATCGGCGCGGCCGACATGGCCAGCCAGATCCTTGGTGAAACGGTGAGTCACAGTGACGGTGCAGCCACCCAGCAGCAACTCCATTGCCATCGGACGACCGACAATGTTGGAGGCACCCACGACGACCGCGTCCATCCCGTACAGATCGACGCCGGTACTTTCCAGCAGGGTCATGATGCCTTTCGGCGTGCACGGGCGCAGCAGGGGAATGCGCTGAGCCAGACGGCCGACGTTATAAGGATGGAAACCATCCACGTCCTTGTCGGGGCGGATGCGCTCCAGCAACAGCGAAGCGTCCAGATGCTCGGGCAGGGGCAGTTGCAGCAGGATGCCGTCGACGGCAGCGTCTTCATTGAGGCGATCGATCAGCTCGGTCAGTGCAACCTGAGTGGTGGCTGCGGGCAGGTCGTAGGCCTGGGAGATGAAGCCGACTTCTTCACAGTCCTTGCGCTTGTGGGAGACATACACCTGGGAGGCGGGGTCGCTGCCCACCAGAATCACCGCGAGGCCCGGCGTACGCAGGCCTTGCTGGCTACGTTCGGCGACACGTTTGGCGATCTGCTGGCGCAGGCTGGCGGCGATCGCTTTGCCGTCGATTAGTTTTGCAGTCATGACGCGTGATTAACCATCGAGAGGAAATAAAATGAGCGCGCATTCTCGCATGACATGGCGCGAGGGCAAAGACGCTTGGTCAGCATATTCCGCTAACCCCTTTATCTAACTGAATTTTTTTCAAAAAAGAGTTGACGACCTCAGGGGGCGTCTATAAGATTCGTCGCACTTGCCGGGCAGAGCCCAGCACTGGTTAAGCTAGCACTGGTTGATTAGGTCAGGCAGAGTTGCAAATCAGCTCGGTGTGATTGAAAGCCTTTTAATTTGTGATCGTAAAAGAATACAGATTATATAAGTGCCCGTAGCTCAGCTGGATAGAGCATCCGCCTTCTAAGCGGATGGTCGCAGGTTCGAGTCCTGCCGGGTGCGCCATTCAAGGCAGCTTTGGCACAGCAAGTAAAGATGTACTGGTCACATGCAATATGGTGGGCGTAGCTCAGTTGGTAGAGCACAGGATTGTGACTCCTGTTGTCGAGGGTTCGATCCCCTTCGTCCACCCCATATTAAGAAAGGCGCCAGATTTATAATCTGGCGCCTTTGCTTTAAAAGCTTGTAGCGCGGATGTGGTGGAATTGGTAGACACACTGGATTTAGGTTCCAGCGCCGAAAGGTGTGAGAGTTCGAGTCTCTCCGTCCGCACCAAGATACAAACAGCCTGAGTGGAAACGCTTCGGTTGCAACAAAAAAGCCGCCTAGTGCGGCTTTTTTTGTTTCAACGTATTGGTTTTACCGTTTCGCTGGTCCGAAGGCCTGCTGCCGTCGGTCGAGCGAGGCGCGCTACGCGGATGGAGTCGGTAGTGATCCGGTACACAGGCTTCCTTATATAGAAGGCCGTGCCAGACGCATCGCCTGCAGTGCGAGGCCTTTGTGGTCCGTGCTCGTCGGCGGTCCGATTCCTTCCTCTTAAACCGCCCTTTTTCAGTAGGGTGACTTCTTGAGTTTGACCCACTAGAATGCATGCCCTTGATTCTGGGGTCGGAAACGGCCGGCTAACGTCTGTGCAACGAGGAATATCCATGCAAGTTTCTGTTGAAAATACTTCCGCTCTTGAGCGCCGCATGACCATTGGCGTGCCTGCCGAACGCATCGAGACTGAAGTCAACAAGCGTCTGCAGCAGACCGCACGTAAAGCCAAGATCCCGGGCTTCCGCCCTGGCAAAGTGCCTATGAGCGTGATCCGCCAGCGTTACGAAGACGGCGCGCGTCAGGAAGCGCTGGGCGATCTGATTCAGGCTACTTTCTACGAAGCTGTCGTTGAGCAGAAGCTCAACCCGGCTGGCGCACCTGCTGTAGAGCCAAAATCCTTCGAAAAAGGCAAGGATCTGGAATACGTGGCGACTTTCGAAGTCTTCCCGGAATTCACCGTTGCCGGCTTCGACAGCATCGCTGTAGAGCGTCTGTCTGCCGACGTGGCCGACAGCGATCTGGACAACATGCTGGAAGTGCTGCGCAAGCAGAACGTTCGTTTTGAAGAGACCGATCGTGCCGCTCAGAACGAAGATCAGCTGAACATCGATTTCGTGGGCAAGGTCGACGGCGAAGCATTCGCTGGCGGTTCTGCCACTGGCACCCAGCTGGTTCTGGGTTCCGGCCGCATGATCCCTGGCTTCGAAGACGGTCTGGTTGGCGCCAAGGCCGGTGAAGAGCGCGTTCTGAACGTGACCTTCCCTGAGGATTACCAGAACCTGGAGTTGGCTGGTAAGGCTGCCGAGTTCACTGTCACCGTCAACACCGTTTCCGAGCCAAAGCTGCCTGAGCTGAACGAAGAGTTCTTCAAGCAGTTCGGTATCAAGGAAACCGGCATCGACGGTTTCCGCGCCGAAGTTCGCAAGAACATGGAGCGTGAGCTGCGTCAGGCCATCAAATCCAAGGTCAAGAATCAGGTAATGGACGGTCTGCTGGCCTCCAACCCGATCGAAGTGCCTAAGGCGCTGCTGGAAAATGAAGTCAACCGTCTGCGCGTTCAAGCGGTTCAGCAGTTTGGTGGCAACATCAAGCCTGACCAGCTGCCGGCCGAGCTGTTCGAAGAGCAGGCCAAGCGCCGCGTCGAGCTGGGTCTGATCGTTGCTGAAGTGGTCAAGCAGTTCGACCTCAAGCCTGACGATGCCCGCGTTCGTGATCTGATCCAGGAAATGGCCTCGGCCTACCAGGAGCCGGAGCAGGTTGTGGCCTGGTACTACAAGAACGAGCAGCAAATGAACGAAGTACGTTCTGTTGTGCTTGAAGAGCAAGTTGTAGATACTGTTTTGCAGAAAGCTAGCGTGACCGACAAATCGGTCTCCTACGAAGAAGCTGTCAAGCCGGTGGAAGCTCCAAAAGCCGACTGATTTCTCTTTTCGTTCGAAAACACCCACAAGCCAGCCTTCGCGCTGGCTTGTGCGTATTCAAGACTCGACTATTTGGGAGTGAATGCAGGACATGTCCCGCAATTCTTATATTCAGCAGAACTCTGACATCCAGGCCGCTGGCGGCCTGGTCCCGATGGTTATCGAGCAGTCCGCCCGTGGCGAACGCGCCTATGACATCTATTCGCGCCTTCTCAAGGAGCGGGTGATCTTTATGGTTGGTCCGGTAGAGGACTACATGGCCAACCTTATCGCGGCGCAACTGCTCTTCCTTGAAGCGGAAAACCCGGACAAGGATATCCATCTCTACATCAACTCACCGGGCGGTTCGGTGACTGCGGGCATGTCGATCTACGACACCATGCAGTTCATCAAGCCTGACGTGTCGACCATCTGTATCGGTCAGGCGTGCAGCATGGGTGCGTTCCTGCTGGCTGGCGGTGCCGAGGGCAAGCGTCACTGCCTGCCGAACTCGCGCATGATGATTCACCAGCCATTGGGCGGTTTCCAGGGTCAGGCGTCGGACATCGACATCCATGCCAAGGAAATCCTGCACATTCGTCACCGCCTGAACTCGTTGCTGGCGCATCACACCGGCCAGAGCCTCGAGACCATCGAGCGCGATACCGAGCGTGACAACTTCATGAGCGCAGAGCGTGCGGCCGAATACGGCCTGATCGACTCGGTGATCAACAAGCGTCAAATGCCTGCCTAAGCACCTCAAAATGTAGGGGGTCGGTGCAACCGACCGCCTGCGGACTTGAAAAAGCCCGCAATAGCCTTCATCTTGTGTTGCAAGCCTATCGGATTTGGATCGATCGAATGACTGACACCCGCAACGGCGAGGACAACGGCAAACTGCTCTATTGCTCCTTCTGTGGCAAAAGCCAGCATGAAGTGCGCAAATTGATTGCCGGCCCCTCGGTCTTTATCTGCGACGAGTGCGTCGACCTGTGCAATGACATCATCCGCGAGGAGGTGCAGGAAGCACAGGCCGAAAGCAGCGCGCATAAATTGCCTTCGCCCAAAGAAATCAGCGGCATCCTTGACCAGTACGTGATTGGTCAGGAACGTGCCAAAAAGGTTCTCGCGGTAGCGGTTTACAACCACTACAAGCGTCTGAACCAGCGCGACAAGAAAAATGACGATGTGGAACTGGGCAAGAGCAACATCCTGCTGATCGGCCCTACGGGTTCCGGCAAGACGCTGCTGGCTGAAACACTGGCCCGTCTGCTCAATGTACCGTTCACCATCGCCGACGCCACCACCCTGACCGAAGCCGGTTATGTGGGTGAGGACGTGGAAAACATTATTCAGAAGCTGTTGCAGAAATGTGATTACGACGTAGAGAAGGCCCAGATGGGTATCGTCTACATCGATGAAATCGACAAGATTTCGCGCAAATCCGACAACCCTTCGATTACGCGTGACGTTTCGGGCGAAGGCGTGCAGCAAGCCTTGCTGAAACTGATCGAAGGCACGGTGGCTTCGGTTCCGCCTCAGGGTGGCCGCAAGCATCCACAGCAGGAATTCCTGCAGGTGGACACGCGCAACATTCTGTTTATCTGTGGTGGCGCCTTCTCGGGCCTGGAAAAGGTCATTCAGAACCGCTCCACGCGCGGCGGCATCGGTTTCAACGCCGAAGTCCGCAGCAAGGAAGAGGGCAAGAAGGTTGGCGAATCCCTGCGTGAAGTCGAGCCTGACGATCTGGTCAAGTTCGGTCTGATCCCTGAATTCGTGGGCCGTCTGCCGGTTCTGGCAACGCTGGACGAGCTGGACGAGGCTGCGTTGATGCAGATTCTCACCGAGCCGAAGAACGCGCTGACCAAGCAGTACGCCAAGCTGTTCGAGATGGAAGGTGTGGACCTCGAATTCCGCACCGATGCGCTGAAATCGGTTGCCCGTCGTGCGCTGGAGCGCAAGACCGGTGCCCGTGGCCTGCGCTCTATTCTGGAAGGCGTGTTGCTCGACACCATGTACGAGATCCCGTCGCAGAGCGACGTTAGCAAGGTGGTGATCGACGAAAGCGTGATCGATGGCTCGTCCAAGCCGCTGCTGATCTACGAAAACAGCGAGCCGCCTGCAAAGGTCGCTCCTGACGCGTAACGGCACTGTCGTCACACGTGAAGAGACACGAAAGGGGGCCCTCAGGGTCCCCTTTTGCATTTCCGGCACTCCCGTTCGTCTTGTAGAAGAGGGCGAACCTGAGAGGGCCGCAGCCCATGGGGCTTGTTTTTTTCGAACGCTACCCCCATCTTGGCTTCAAGCTAATTCCATCTGTCCCGGCCGTTTGGCCGCTGTAGAGGCGAAATCATGAAGACCACCATCGAATTGCCTCTTTTGCCATTGCGTGATGTCGTGGTTTATCCGCACATGGTTATCCCGCTGTTCGTGGGGCGCGAGAAGTCTATCGAAGCCCTTGAGGCAGCGATGACGGGTGATAAACAGATCCTGTTGCTCGCGCAAAGAAACCCTGCTGACGATGATCCTGATGAGCAGGCTCTTTATAGCGTCGGCACCATTGCAACCGTATTGCAGTTGCTCAAATTGCCCGATGGCACCGTCAAGGTGCTGGTCGAGGGTGAGCAACGTGGTTCTGTCGAGCGTTTCATCGAGGTCGACGGTCATTACCGCGCCGAAGTCGCGCTGATCGACGAAGTAGACGCCCCGGATCGTGAATCCGAAGTCTTTGTCCGCAGCCTGCTGGCTCAGTTCGAGCAGTACGTGCAACTGGGCAAGAAAGTCCCTGCAGAAGTCCTGTCGTCGCTCAACAGCATCGATGAGCCTGGCCGTCTGGTAGACACCATGGCAGCCCATATGGCGCTCAAGATCGAGCAGAAGCAGGACATCCTCGAGATTATCGACCTGTCGGCCCGTGTCGAACACGTGCTGGCGCTGCTGGACGCTGAAATCGACCTGTTGCAGGTCGAGAAGCGCATCCGCGGTCGCGTCAAGAAACAAATGGAGCGCAGCCAGCGCGAGTACTACCTGAATGAGCAGATGAAGGCCATTCAGAAAGAACTGGGTGATGGCGATGAAGGCCACAACGAAATCGAAGAGCTGAAAAAGCGTATCGATGCCGCGGGCCTGCCAAAGGATGCGCTGACCAAGGCCACTGCCGAGCTGAACAAGCTGAAGCAGATGTCGCCGATGTCTGCCGAGGCCACCGTCGTACGTTCCTACATCGACTGGCTGGTTCAGGTGCCGTGGAAGGCCCAGAGCAAGGTGCGTCTGGATCTGGCCCGTGCCGAAGCCATTCTGGATGCCGACCACTACGGTCTGGATGAGGTCAAGGAGCGCATCCTTGAGTACCTCGCCGTGCAGAAGCGCGTGAAGAAGATTCGCGGTCCTGTGTTGTGCCTGGTAGGTCCACCGGGTGTGGGTAAAACCTCGCTCGCCGAGTCGATTGCCAACGCAACCAATCGCAAGTTCGTGCGTATGGCCCTGGGTGGCGTGCGTGACGAGGCTGAAATTCGTGGTCATCGCCGGACTTATATCGGTTCGATGCCAGGAAGATTGATACAAAAGATGACGAAGGTTGGCGTGCGCAACCCACTGTTCCTGCTCGATGAAATCGACAAGATGGGCAGTGACATGCGTGGCGATCCGGCGTCGGCTTTGCTGGAGGTCCTGGACCCCGAGCAGAACCACAACTTCAACGACCACTACCTTGAGGTCGACTACGACCTGTCGGACGTGATGTTCCTGTGCACCTCGAACTCGATGAACATCCCGCCAGCGCTGCTGGACCGGATGGAAGTCATTCGTTTGCCGGGCTACACCGAAGACGAGAAGATCAACATCGCCGTCAAATACCTTTCGCCGAAGCAGATTCAGGCAAACGGTCTGAAGAAGGGCGAGATCGAATTCGACGAGGAAGCGATCCGCGACATCATCCGTTACTACACCCGTGAAGCGGGCGTGCGCGGGCTGGAACGCCAGATTGCCAAGGTCTGCCGCAAGGCGGTCAAAGAGCATGCACTGGAAAAACGCTTTGCCGTTCACGTCACTGCCGACATGCTCGAGCACTTCCTGGGCGTGCGCAAGTTCCGTTATGGCCTTGCCGAGCAGCAGGATCAGATCGGTCAGGTAACGGGCCTTGCCTGGACTCAGGTAGGCGGTGAGCTGTTGACCATTGAGGCGGCTGTCGTACCCGGCAAGGGTCAGTTGATCAAGACCGGTTCGCTGGGTGATGTGATGGTCGAATCCATCACGGCAGCCCAGACCGTCGTGCGCAGCCGTGCTCGCAGCCTGGGCATTTCTGCGGACTTCCACGAGAAGCACGACACGCATATCCACATGCCTGAGGGTGCTACGCCTAAAGACGGCCCAAGCGCGGGTGTAGGCATGTGCACGGCGCTAGTGTCGGCATTGACCCAGATTCCGGTGCGTGCCGATGTGGCAATGACGGGTGAAATTACCCTGCGGGGTCAGGTGCTTGCCATCGGTGGTCTGAAGGAAAAACTTCTGGCTGCGCACCGTGGTGGAATCAAGACCGTGATCATTCCTGAAGAAAATGTACGCGATTTGAAGGAAATTCCTGACAATATCAAACAGGATCTTCAGATAAAGCCGGTTAAATGGATTGACGAAGTCCTGCAAATTGCGCTGCAATACGCCCCGGAGCCCTTGCCGGATGTGGCTCCTGATCTCGTTGCAAAGGATGAAAAACGCGAGTCTGACTCTAAGGAAAGAATTAGCACGCATTAAGTCTGGCAGGCTTCCTTGACAGCTTTTTAGAGCCCTTGTTATAAAGCGGCTCTTTGAAGCAAGTCCGGCAGGCCTTCCAGCGCTCGTTTTGCTTAACACCTAAAACTTAGAAACATACTCAAAATAGAGATAAGGGGACTTAGAGTGAACAAGTCGGAACTGATTGATGCTATCGCTGCATCTGCTGATATCCCGAAAGCTGCTGCTGGCCGTGCGCTGGACGCAGTGATCGAATCCGTCACTGGCGCTCTGAAGGCTGGCGACTCGGTTGTTTTGGTTGGCTTTGGTACGTTCTCCGTTACAGATCGTCCTGCGCGCACCGGTCGTAATCCTCAGACTGGCAAGACGCTGGAAATCGCTGCTGCTAAAAAACCAGGTTTCAAAGCCGGTAAAGCCCTGAAAGAAGCTGTCAACTAAGCCTCTTTATGCCTTTGCCCGCTGGATCGGTGCTGTTCTGATCCAGTAGCGGAGCGGTGGTGCAGTCGGTTGCAACGCCGAAGGGTTCGAGCCCTTCCGCTCCGTCAGTTACGAGAAGGCGCATCCTCGGATGCGCCTTTCTTCTATCCGCTTTCTACCCACGCTCCGCGGTTGGTTAGTCAGTTCAACCGTTTTGGGGGACGCAATGCTGCAGAACATCAGGGACAATTCACAGGGCTGGATTGCCAAGACAATCATCGGAATCATCGTCGCATTGATGGCCTTCACCGGCATCGAGGCAATGTTTACCGCTACCAGCAACAAGCAGAACGCTGCCGAGGTCAATGGCGAGGACATCTCTCAGAACGAGCTGAGCCAGGCCGTGGACATGCAACGCCGTCAGTTGGCCCAGCAACTCTCTCAACAGCTGGGCAAGGATTTCGATCCTGCAATGCTGGACGAGAAGCTGCTGCGCGAGTCCGCTCTCAAAGGGCTGATCGACCGCAAGCTGCTGCTGCAGGGCGCAGCCGACTCCAAATTCTCCTTTTCCGATGCGGCACTGGATCAGCAGCTTTTGCAGACGCCTGAATTTCAGGTTGATGGCAAATTCAGCGCAGACCGTTTCGATCAGGTGATTCGTCAGCTGGGCTACAGCCGCATGCAATTCCGCCAGATGCTGGGTCAGGAAATGCTCATCGGTCAGGTCCGTGCCGGTGTCGCAGGCAGTGCGTTCGTGACCGACGCTCAGGTCGATGCCTTTGCCCGTCTGGAAAAACAGACCCGTGATTTCGCTTCGTTGACCCTGCCGGCCGATCCTTCGGCAGTCAAAGTCACCGACGACGAGGTCAAGGCTCACTACGACGAGCACGCCAAAGAGTTCATGAGTCCCGAGCAGGTCGTGCTCGACTACATCGAGTTGAAGAAGTCTGCCTTCTTCGACAAGGTGCAGGTCAAGGATGAAGACTTGCAGGCGGCCTATCAGAAAGAGATCGCCAACCTCGCCGAGCAGCGTCGCGCTGCGCACATCCTGATCGAAGTGAACGACAAGCTCAGCGATGAGCAGGCCAAGGCGAAGATTGAAGAAATTCAGCAGCGTCTGGCCAAGGGTGAGGACTTTGCCGCGCTGGCCAAGGAGTTCTCGCAGGACCCGGGTTCGTCAAGCAAGGGTGGTGATCTGGGCTATGCAGGCAAGGGTGTTTACGACCCTGCATTCGAAGACGCATTGTACGGCTTGAACAAGGACCAGGTTTCGCAACCTGTGCGCACCGACTTCGGCTGGCATCTGATCAAGCTGCTGGGTGTTGAAGCCCCTTCGGTGCCGACCTTCGCAAGCCTGAAAGACAAGCTGACCAACGACCTCAAGTCGCAGCAGGTCGAGCAGAAGTTCGTCGAAGTGACCAAGCAACTGGAAGATTCGGCGTTCGAATCGTCTGATCTGACCCAGCCGGCTCAGGATCTGGGCCTCAAGGTTCAGACTACCGCGCCATTCGGTCGTGAAGGCGGCGAAGGTCTGACGGCCAACCGTGCGGTCATCCAGGCTGCGTTCAGCCCGGAAGTTCTGGAAGAAGGTTCCAACAGCAACACGCTGGAGCTGGATCCGGAGACCGTAGTGGTGGTGCGTGCCAAAGAGCATCTGCAGCCACAGCAGCTGCCGCTTGAAAGCGTTGCCAGTGCCATTCGTGCCCAGTTGGTCAAGGAGCACGCAAGTGCTGCGGCCAAGGCCAAGGGTGAGGCTCTGCTGGCCGGCCTGCGTGACGGCAAGATCCCGCTGGCGGCGAAGCAGGAAGGCCATGAGTGGAAAGTCGTGGAGGCGGTCACCCGCAGTCAGGAAGGTGTCGATCCTGCCGTGCTGCAGGCGCTGTTCCGCATGCCCAAGCCGACTGGCAAGGACAAGCCGGAATACACCAGCCAGACTGCAGCCGATGGCAGCTTTGTGATCGTGCGTCTCAATGGTGTGAATCAGGCGGCTGCACCGACTGACGCGGAAAAGGCGCAATACCGCCGCTTCCTCGCGTCGCGTGCTGGTCAGCAGGATTTCGCAGCGTTCCGTGCGCAGCTGGAAAGCAAGGCGAAGATCGAGAAGTTCTAAGCCCGGTGTCATGCAGGGTCAGGTCGGAAACGACCTGACCCTTTGCAGAAGCCAAAAAAGAAGGCCGCTCACTGAGCGGCCTTCTTTTTGTACCCCGGAAAGTGCCGCTCGCAATGAGCGGCACCCGCCTGTCACTCTTCGATGTTGCCCATCGCGGTGGTGTTGAAGCCGCCGTCGACGTACATGATCTCACCGCTGATGCCCGAGGCCAGATCGGAGCACAGGAACGCGCCTGCGTTGCCGACTTCGTCGATGGTCACGTTGCGACGCAGAGGGGTCTGCGCTTCGTTGGCGGCCAGCATCTTGCGGAAGTTCTTGATGCCCGACGCTGCCAGCGTACGGATCGGACCTGCCGAAACCGCGTTGACGCGCGTGCCTTCAGGACCGAGGCTGCCAGCCAGGTAACGAACACCGGCTTCCAGACTCGCCTTGGCCATGCCCATCACGTTGTAGTTAGGCATGGTGCGCTCTGCGCCCAGGTACGACAGGGTCAGCAGGCTGCCATTGCGGCCTTTCATCATTTCGCGGCCGGCCTTGGCCAGTGCCACGAAGCTGTAGGCGCTGATGTCGTGAGCGATGCGGAAGCCCTCACGGGTGGTGGCTTCGGTGAAGTCGCCATCGAGCTGGTCGCCCGGCGCGAAACCTACCGAGTGGACGATCACGTCCAGGCCGTCCCACTTCTTGCTCAGCTCTTCGAAGACCTTGTTGATCTCTTCGTCGCTGGCCACGTCGCAAGGGAAGCACAGTTCAGGGCCCGAGCCCCAGCCTGCGGCGAACTCTTCGACACGACCCTTGAGTTTGTCGTTCTGGTAGGTGAAAGCAAGCTCTGCACCTTCACGATGCATGGCGGCAGCGATGCCGGATGCGATGGACAGTTTACTGGCGACACCGACGATCAGGACGCGCTTACCGGCGAGAAAACCCATGTGTTGTTCCTCTTCAGGTTAATCGACAGCGACTGGTGCCAAAAAGGCGGCTTCCAGAAGCTGCTGTGTATAAGGATGTTGCGGTGCGGCAAAAATAGCCTGCGCCGCACCCTGTTCGACCACTTGGCCTTGCTTGACCACCATCAGTTGGTGGCTCAGCGCTTTGACGACAGCCAGGTCATGGCTGATGAACAAATAAGTCAGGTTGTACTTGGTTTGCAGCGAGCGAAGCAGCTCGACCACCTGGCGCTGCACTGTCCGGTCGAGCGCCGAAGTCGGCTCATCCAGCAGTATCAGTGCCGGCTTGAGCACCAGGGCCCGGGCAATGGCGATCCTCTGTCGCTGACCACCAGAGAACTCGTGAGGGTAGCGGTGCCGGGTTTCCGGATCCAGACCTACTTCCCTGAGTGCTTCGATGATCGCCGTTTCCTGCTCGGCGGCCGTCCCCATGTTGTGAATGCGCAGGCCTTCGCCAACGATATCACTCACCGACATGCGTGGGCTCAGGCTGCCAAACGGGTCTTGGAACACCACCTGCATCTGTCTGCGCAACGGACGGACCTGTTGCTGCGACAGGGAGTCTAGCGGTTTGCCCCTGAAACGTATGGTGCCTTCGCTACCGATGAGCCTGAGAATCGCCAGGCCCAGCGTCGATTTGCCCGATCCGCTTTCACCCACGATCCCCAGTGTTTGCCCTTCCGGCAGGCTGAAACGGATACCGTCGACCGCCTTGACGTGATCGACGGTGCGCTTGAGCAGGCCTTTCTTGATCGGAAACCAGACTTTCAGGTCTTCGACCTCGAGCAGCGGAGCACCTGCGGGGTTGGTTGAAGGACCGCCGCTGGGCTCTGCGCTGAGCAACACTTTGGTGTACGGGTGCTGTGGTGAACGGAACAGCTCTTCGCACGATGCCTGTTCGACGATGCAACCGCGCTGCATGACACATACTCGGTTGGCTATTTGCCTCACAACGTTCAAATCGTGGCTGATCAGCAGCAGCGCCATGCCCAGCCGCGCCTGCAAATGCTTGAGCAATTCGAGGATTTTCAGCTGCACGGTCACATCGAGCGCGGTCGTCGGCTCGTCGGCAATCAATAGCTCAGGTTCGTTGGCCAGGGCCATGGCGATCATGACACGCTGGCGCTGGCCGCCTGACAGCTCGTGTGGTAGCGCTTTGAGGCGCTTGCGCGGCTCTGGTATGCCAACCAGATCCAGCAGCTCCAACGTGCGCTCAGTGGCCGCCTTGCCGGTCAGGCCCTTGTGCAGGCCCAAGACTTCGTTGATCTGCTTTTCCACTGAATGCAGCGGGTTCAGCGAGGTCATCGGCTCCTGGAAAATCATGGCGATGCGGTTGCCACGGATCGAGCGCAACTTTTTCTCTTCGACCTTCAGCAGGTCGTCGCCCGCATAACGGATGGTGCCGCTGGGATGGCTGGCGATGGGGTAGGTCAGCAGACGCAGGATCGAGTGCGCAGTCACGGATTTGCCCGAGCCACTTTCACCGACCAGCGCCAGGGTTTCGCCACGCCGGATATCGAAACTGATGTTCTCGACCACCCGTTGCCGCGAGTCGCCCGTCACGAACTCGACCGCCAGATCGCGGATTTCGATCAGATTGTCATTGTTCATCTTATTTCCTTGGGTCGAAAGCATCGCGGGCGGATTCGCCGATGAACACCAGCAGGCTCAGCATCAGGGCCAGCACCGCAAAGGCGCTGATCCCCAGCCAGGGGGCCTGCAGGTTGGATTTGCCCTGCGCGACCAGTTCGCCCAGCGAAGGCGATCCGGCAGGCAGGCCGAAGCCCAGGAAGTCCAGTGCTGTCAGGGTGCCGATCGCACCCGTGAGAATGAACGGCATGAAGGTCATGGTCGATACCATGGCGTTGGGCAGGATGTGACGGAACATGATCGCGCCGTTCTCCATGCCCAGTGCGCGGGCGGCACGCACGTATTCCAGGTTGCGGCCCCGCAGGAACTCTGCACGCACCACGTCCACCAGACCCATCCAGGAGAACAGCAGCATGATGCCCAGCAGCCACCAGAAGTTGGGCTGCACGAAACTGGCCAGAATGATCAGCAGGTAGAGCACCGGCAGCCCGGACCAGACTTCCAGAAACCGCTGGCCCAGCAGATCGACCCAGCCACCGTAGAAGCCCTGCAGCGCACCGGCCACCACCCCAATGATCGAGCTGAGTATGGTCAGGGTCAGGGCGAACAACACCGAGATTCTGAAACCGTAGATCACCCGTGCCAGCACATCACGGCCCTGGTCGTCAGTGCCCAGCAGGTTCTCCCGCGACGGCGGGGCGGGAGCGGGGACTTTCAGGTCATAGTTGATGCTCTGGTAGCTGAACGGGATCGGCGCCCACAGGGTCCAGCCGCCCTTGGCCGCCAGCAGCTCCTTGATATAGGGGCTCTTGTAGTTGGCTTCCAGCGGGAATTCACCACCGAAGGTGGTTTCCGGATAACGCTCCAGCACCGGGAAATACCATTGGCCGTCGTAACGCACGGCCAGCGGCTTGTCGTTGGCGATCAGTTCGGCGCCCAGGCTCAGGCCGAATAGCAGCAGGAACAGCCACAGTGACCACCAGCCGCGTTTGTTGGCCTTGAAACGTTCGAAGCGGCGGCGATTGAGAGGAGACAGCTTCATATCAATGCTTCCTGCTTTCAAAGTCGATGCGCGGGTCTACCAGCGTATAAGTGATGTCGCCAATCAGCTTCACCACCAGACCCAGCAGGGTGAAAATGAACAGCGTGCCAAACACCACGGGGTAATCGCGGTTGATGGCCGCTTCAAAACTCATCAGGCCCAGACCGTCCAGGGAGAAGATCACTTCCACCAGCAGCGAGCCGGTGAAGAAGATGCCCATGAAGGCGGCCGGGAAGCCGGCAATCACCAGCAGCATCGCGTTGCGGAACACATGGCCGTAAAGCACTTTGTGATTGCTCAGGCCCTTGGCCTTGGCGGTGGTGACGTACTGTTTGCTGATCTCGTCGAGAAAGCTGTTCTTGGTCAGCAGGGTCATGGTCGCGAAGTTGCCGATCACCAGCGCAGTGACCGGCAGCACCAGATGCCAGAAGTAATCGAGAATCTTGCCCGCCGTGCTCAGCTCCTCGAAGTTGTTCGAGGTCAGCCCGCGCAAGGGGAACCAGTTGAAGTAACTGCCGCCGGAAAACACCACGATCAACAGAATCGCGAACAGGAAGGCCGGTATCGCGTAGCCGACGATGATTGCCGAACTGGTCCAGACGTCGAAGTGGCTGCCGTGGCGGGTTGCCTTGGCGATACCCAGCGGGATCGACACCAGATACATGATCAGGGTGCTCCATAGCCCGAGGGAAATGGACACCGGCATCTTCTCGACGATCAGGTCGATCACCTTGGCGTCCCTGAAGAAGCTGTCACCGAAATCCAGCGTGGTGTAGTTCTTGATCATGATCCACAGGCGTTCCGGTGCAGACTTGTCGAAGCCGTACATGCGCTCGATTTCCTTGACCAGCGCCGGATCCAGACCCTGCGCGCCCCGGTAGTTCGAACCCGCTACCGAAACCTCCGCGCCACCGCCGGCAATGCGGCTGGTGGCACCGTCGAAGCCTTCGATCTTGGCGATCATCTGCTCGACAGGTCCGCCGGGCGCGGCCTGAATGATGATGAAGTTGATGATCAGGATCCCGAACAGGGTCGGAATGATCAGCAGCAGCCTTCGCAGAATATAGGCCAGCATGTTATTGCTCCGTGCTCGCGGGGGCGGTCTGGTCAGGGGGGGATGAGGCTGGAACTGCCGGTTGTGCATCCGGCTTGGCCCACCACGTCATCAGGCCGATATCCGACAAGGCTTTGGCTTTCGGGTGGTCAAGGTGATTCCAGTAGGCGACGCGCCAGGTCTTGATGTGCCAGTTGGGCACAACGTAGAACCCCCACAGCAATACTCTGTCCAGCGCCTTGGTGTAAGTGATCAGGCTTTGTCTGGAATCGGCGTTGATCAGACCGCTTACCAGAGTGTCGATTGCCGGATCCTTGAGGCCTATGACATTTCGGCTGCCAGGGTTGTCAGCGCTGGACGAGTCGAAGTACACCCGCTGCTCGTTACCGGGTGAACTGGACTGCGGAAAGCTGCTGACGATCATGTCGTAGTCACGTGAACGCAGGCGGTTGATGTATTGCGACACGTCGGCGCGGCGGATCACCAGTTCGATACCCAGATCGCTCAGGTTGCGTTTGTAGGGCAGCAGAATGCGTTCGAACTCGGTCTGTGCGATCAGGAACTCCAGTTTGACCGGGTTACCCTGAGTGTCGACCATCTTGTCATCAACGATTTTCCAGCCAGCTTCCTGCAGCAGTTGAAAGGCGCGACGCTGCTGCGGACGGATCATGCCGCTGCCGTCGGTGACCGGCAGCGTGAACGCTTCGGTGAACACCCGGTCCGGAATCTTGCCGCGCAGGGGCTCCAGAATTTTCAACTCTTCGGGGGAGGGTAGCCCGCTGGAGGCCATTTCCGAATTGTCGAAATAGCTCTTCGTGCGGCTGTAGGAGCCGTTGAACAATTGCTTGTTGGTCCATTCGAAATCCAGCAACAGCGTCAATGCCTCGCGCACGCGAGCGTCCTGAAACACCGGTTTGCGCAGGTTGAGCACGAAGCCCTGCATGCCGGTCGGGTTGCCGTTCGGAAGTTCTTCCTGGATGAGTCGTCCAGCCTTGACCGCAGGTGTGTTGTACGCCGTGGCCCAGTTCTTGGCGCTGGTTTCTATCCAGTAATCGAATTGGCCGGCTTTACCCGCTTCCAGCGCCACGGTGTTGTCGCGATAGTAATCGGTGGTCAACACGTCGAAGTTGTAAAAGCCCTTGTTTATCGGCAGGTCCTTGGCCCAGTAGTCCTTGACTCGCTCGTAGCGCACTGAACGCCCGGCTTTTACATCGACGACCTTATAGGGCCCGCTGCCCAGCGGGAAATCCAGATTGCCCTTGCTGAAATCCCGTGTGGCCCAGAAATGCTTGGGCAATACCGGCAGTTGTCCAAGGATCAGTGGCATCTCGCGGCTGCCCTTGTGCTTGAACTTGAACAGTACGCGCAGCGGGTCTTCAACGACGACCTGGTCGACATCGGCGTAGTAGCCTTTGTACATGGGCGAGCCATGCTCCATCAGTGTCTTGAAGCTGAACTCCACGTCTTCGGCACGGACAGGGTGACCGTCGTGGAAGCGTGCCTCGGGACGCAGATAGAAACGCACCCAGCTGTTGTCGGGAGCCTTCTCGATCTTGCCAGCGATCAGTCCGTATTCACTGAACGGCTCGTCAAGGCTGGCGCGGGCCAGAGTGTCGTAGATCAGACCGATATCATCTGCAGGCACCCCCTTGTTGATGAACGGGTTCAGGCTGTCAAACCCGCCGAAACCGGCTTGGCGGAGCGTGCCACCTTTCGGGGCATCCGGGTTCACATAGTCGAAGTGCTTGAAGTCGGCCGGATATTTGGGCGCTTCGTCGTACAGCGTCACGGCGTGCTGAGGTGCAGCCTGTACCGAGCAGGCCAGGCTTGCCAACAGCAGCGCGGCTGTTCGCAGGCGCAGGGAATGCAAAGGGTTCATCGGGGCTTCTCCAGAGACTTGAGCCACCACGCACGCAGCCCCAGGGTGTAGGGCGGGGTGGTGACCATGGCGAATCGATTGCGATACGCAAGACGATGATTGTTCAGGTACCAGTTCGGAATGCTGTAGTGCTGGGACAGCAGGACGCGATCCAGCGCGCGGGCGGTGGCCACCTGCTCATCGCGGGTCTGGGCAGCCAGCAGTTTGTTCAGAAGGCCGTCTACCACCGGGTTGGCGACACCTGCGTAGTTCTTGCTGCCGTGGATGGACGCCTGGCTCGAATGAAAGTACTGCCACTGCTCCAGGCCTGGGCTGAGCGTCTGCTGCAGGGTCATGAGGATCATGTCGAAGTCGAAACGATCCAGGCGCTGCTTGTACTGTGCGCGGTCCACGGTGCGCAGGCCCGCATTGATGCCCAGGCGGCGCAGGTCTTCGATATAGGGCAATAGAATGCGTTCCAGACTGGGATTGACCAGCAGGATCTCGAAACGCAGCGGCTGGTTGTCGGCGTTGACCAGGCCCCTGTCGGTGAGCTTCCAGCCTGCGCTGCCCAGCAGGCTCAATGCCTTGCGAAGGGCTTCACGCGGGATGCCGCCGCCATCGGTTTTCGAGGGCATGAATGGTTGAGTAAAGAGGCTGGGCGGCAGTTGGTCCCGATAGGGCGCCAGCGCAAGCCACTCACCACCTGTTGGCAGCCCGGTCGCGGAAAACTCACTGTTCGGGTAGTAGCTGGTCGAACGGGCGTAGGCATCGCTGAATAGGGTACGGTTGGTCCATTCGAAGTTGAACAGCAGCCCCAGCGCTTCCCGAACCCGGACATCGGCGAACGCCGCGCGGCGAGTGTTCATGAACAACCCCTGGGTCTGGGTCGGGATCCGGTGCGGTATCTGCGCCTTGATCACGTCCCCGTTGGCAACCGCCGGAAAGTTGTAGCCGTTGGCCCAGTTTTTCGCCTGATGCTCGATATAGATATCGAACTCGCCGCCCTTGAACGCCTCGAAGGCCACATCGTTGTCGCGGTAGAACTCCACTTCAACGCGGTCGAAATTGTACTTGCCGCGGTTGACCGGCAGGTCCTTGCCCCAGTAATCCTTGACCCGTTCGAAGATCAACTGGCGCCCCGGTTGCACACGAGTGATGCGATAGGGGCCGCTGCCCAGTGGCGGCTCGAAGGTGGTGGCCTTGAAGTCCCGGTCCTTCCAGTAATGCTGTGGCAGTACCGGCAGTTCACCCAGACGCAGGATCAGCAGCGGATTACCGGCCCGTTTGAACACGAAGCGGATGCGGTGCCGGTCGAGAATGTCGACGCGCTGCACTTCCTGCAGGGCGGTGCGGTATTGAGGGTGACCGTCCTTGAGCAGCGTGCGGTACGAGAACGCCACGTCGTAGGCAGTGATCGGCTTGCCGTCGTGAAAGCGTGCCTGAGGGCGGATATTGAATACCACCCAACTGCGGTCTTCGCTGTATTCGACAGACTGGGCGATCAGGCCGTAGCTGGAGGTCGGCTCATCGCCGGAAGGATCGTACTGCCCGGTGCCGACCATCAGCGTCTCGTTCAGCTCGTTGACGCCGTATTGCAGGAAATTGCCGGTCGATACCGGGCTGGTGCCTTTGAAGGTGTAGGGGTTGAGCGTGTCGAACGTGCCGAAGGCCATCATTCTCAGGGTGCCACCCTTCGGCGCCTCGGGATTGACCCAGTCGAAGTGAGTGAAGCTGGCCGGGTACTTGAGGACGCCAAACTGCGCATAACCGTGACTTTCGGTAATGGCTGCATTGGCGCAGAAGCTCAAGGCCAGACTGACGATTAGCAGGAAGGGACGTATCACGATCCAGGCGACTTGGGCTTTCGGGTCGCTAACAGTAACAGCTTGTCCCGACAGGAAAAAGACTGGAGAAGGGCGCATGACTGGAGAACAACAGAGTGCAGGTGTTCAGGTCAATCTCGGGCGGTAATACGGAGGCTTTCCTGGATCATGCCAATGCAGGGCATCGGCATGATCCGGAGCAGTTCATCAGTGTGGCAGATAGACCGTGAGGGTCTGGCCGGGCTTGAGAGCCTGGCCGGTACGCGGGTTCCAGCGCTTGAGATGTTGCATCTCGACGTTGAAGCGCTTGGCGACCAGGTACATCGAGTCACCTTTCTGGATCTTGTACTGCATGGATTTCTTTTCGCCATCCTTGCTGCTGGCGCTGGCAACGGCCTTACTGCTGGTTTTGCTGGTTTTGCTGGTTTTGCTGTTGTCCTGCATCACCAGAGTCTGACCGATCTTGAGCTTGTGACCGGACAACTTGTTCCAGCGCTGCAAATCCTCCACATCGACCTTGTTGGCCTGTGCGATGGTGGTCAGGTTGTCGCCGTTCCTCACTTTGTAGGTGCGGCTGCGAGCCGGCTTCTCATTGCTGGCCAGTGCCTCGAACACCGGCTGCGAGGTGTTCAGGCCCGGCTTGACCGGAATGCTCAACGACTGGCCGGCTTTCAGGCGATTGCCCGCCAGCTTGTTGTTGCTCTTGATCGAGCTGACGGTGACCTGATAACGGCTTGCGAGGCTTTCAAGCGTGTCGCCACGGCGAACGCGGTAAGGCTGCCAGGCGACCAGTTCTTCCTGCTTCATGGTCGACAGGCTGGCGGTCAACAGCTGCGCCTTGGACGTTGGCACCAGCAGATGCTGGGGGCCGTCGATGGTCAGGCGCTTCTTGAAAGCAGGGTTGAGCTGGATAAGCTCGTCTTCGTCGATGTCGGCGGCGCTCGCCACTTTGGACAGATCGACGCGCTTGTTGAGCTCGACGACTTCGAAGTAGGGTTCGTTGGCAATCGGGTTCAGATTGACGCCATAGGCTTCCGGCGACAGCACCACCTGTGACAGCGCCAGCAGTTTGGGCACGTAGTCACGGGTTTCCTGCGGCAGCGGCAGGTTCCAGTAGTCAGTCGGCAGGTTGAGCTTGTCGTTACGTTCGATGGCGCGGCTGACCGTGCCTTCTCCGGCGTTATAGGCCGCAAGCGCCAGCAGCCAGTCACCGTTGAACATGTCGTGCAGACGTGTCAGGTAATCCAGTGCGGCAACGGTCGACGCCTGAATGTCGCGGCGTCCGTCGTAGAAATTGGTCTGACGCAGATTGAAGTAGCGCCCCGTCGACGGGATGAACTGCCAGAGGCCTACGGCCTGGCTGCGCGAGACGGCCATCGGGTTGTAGGCGCTTTCGATAACAGGAAGTAGGGCCAGTTCGAGCGGCATGTTGCGCTCTTCCAGACGCTCGACGATGTAATGCATATAAAGACTGCCGCGCTCGCCAGCGTTTTCCAGAAAGGAAGGGTTGTTGGCGAACCAGAGGCGCTGCTGATCGATGCGAGGGTTCTGATCGTTGCCCTGCTGCAACTGGAAACCCTGACGCATACGCTCCCAGACATCCTGAGGCGGTGCCTGCGGGGTGGCGGTCTTGTTGGTCAGAAAGATGGGTTTTTGCTTGATGCCGGTGGCCAGATTCGGCGCGCGGTATGAGCTGGAAGAATCGACGTGGGCTGTGCTCTGACAGCCGACCAGAAGCGCACTCGCTGCTACAGCCACGGCCTGGGCCAACCGAGTCAATGCGTCCGAATTTACAGGCTTGCTAATAGATGACGACATTGTTCGGGGGGTACATCCAGACGAAAATGTCGGGCGATTCTAGAAAGCGTGCTGCCGCTGGTCAACCTTTCAGAATTTTATTGCGATTTGACGGTCGTTTCAGAACTTGTCTTTCCATGCCCTCAAGCGGGCAAAGACCGCACTCTGCGAGGTGTTTTCCACGCCGGCCCGTTCGTCCGCTTTTTCTTTAACGGATGTTTCATGGGTGCGCAGGAAGGGGTTGGTGCGTCGTTCAAGCGCCAGATTGGAAGGCAGGGTGATACGATTTTCCTCTCGCAACTGAATGACCTCGGCAAGACGCTCGGCGATATCCTTGTTGTCGGGCTCGACGGCCTGAGCGAACTTGAGGTTGCTCAGTGTGTACTCGTGGGCGCAGTAGATCAGAGTACTGTCCGGCAGGGCGGCCAGTCGGCCGAGCGATGTATGCATCTGCTCCGGTGTGCCTTCGAACAGCCTGCCGCAGCCTGCTGCAAACAGGGTGTCGCCGCAGAACAGCAGCGGCCGGGTGGCGTCATCGTGGTAGAAGGCTATATGGCCGAGGGTGTGCCCCGGAACCGCGTGAACGGTGAAGTCCAGACCCAGCACTGTAATGACGTCATGGTCGACAAGCGCAACGTCGCGCGCAGGGATGGTTTCCGCCTGCGGCCCCAGCACTCTGGCGTTCGTCATTTGCTTGATCTGCGCGACACCGCCTACGTGATCGTTGTGATGATGCGTGATCAGGATATCGGTGAGCTGATGATCCGGGTGATCGTTCAGCCAGGCCAGCACCGGGGCTGCGTCTCCCGGATCGACCACGGCGCAGCGTTTGGCCGAAAGGTCTTGTAACAACCAGATGTAGTTGTCATTGAAAGCGGGAAGGGCATGGATCTGTATCATGGCGCAGTTCGCATCGCAGGGAACAATCGTGCATCTTAGAGTCTGTTGCCGTTGTATGCGAGCACCTCTGGAGGAGAACTCATGACCGATGAAGCGTTCGCTCAGGCTGATCCTGAGTGGCTTGCCCTGATCAGCGCCGCTCGCCAATGGCTGTCCGGCCCGCTGGGCCAGCTTCTGCTCGAAGAGGAGCGCCGGGTTCTGGAAGAGGAACTCGGCCGCTACTTTGGCGGCTACCTTGTGCATTACGGGCCGTCGGCCGAAACCCCGCCGGTGGCCCATCAGGTGCAGCGCAATGTGCGGCTCGGCGCGCCATTGCCGGGGGTCGAAATCGTCTGTGAAGAACAGGCCTGGCCGTTGAGCGAGCACGCCGCCGATGTGGTGGTGCTGCAACATGGTCTGGATTTCTGCCTGTCGCCCCATGGCCTGCTGCGTGAAGCTGCCAGCAGCGTGCGGCCGGGCGGGCACTTGCTGATCATTGGCATCAATCCCTGGAGCGCCTGGGGCGTACGCCATGTTTTTGCCCGCGATGCGCTGCGCAAGGCCCGTTGCATCTCGCCTTCACGCGTTGCCGACTGGCTCAACCTGCTGGGCTTCGCGCTGGAGAAACGCCGCTTCGGATGCTATCGTCCGCCTCTTGCTTCGGCGGCGTGGCAGGCACGGCTTCTAGGGCTGGAAAACCTTGGCGAAGGGCGACAGAGCCCCGGCGGCGGCTTCTATCTTCTGGTCGCACGCAAGCTGGTGGTGGGTCTCAGGCCGTTGCGCCAGGTGCGTCGCGAACCGATGGGCAAGCTGATTCCGCTGCCCATGGCCAAGGTCAGCCGCACCACCCAGGACTCCTGAGTCCAGACCTGCCCACGCCCGCCATGAAGCCCATCATTCTGGAAAGGTTGTAATGAGCGATAGCGTAGAACTCTTCACTGACGGCGCCTGCAAAGGCAACCCCGGCCCCGGCGGCTGGGGCGCACTGCTGGTCTGCAAGGGCGTCGAGAAGGAGCTGTGGGGCGGCGAAGCCAACACCACCAACAACCGCATGGAACTGACCGGCGCCATCCGCGGCCTCGAAGAGCTCAAGCGTCCCTGCGAAGTCACGCTGGTCACCGACTCGCAATACGTGATGAAAGGCATCACCGAGTGGATGGTCAACTGGAAGAAACGCGGCTGGAAAACCGCAGCCAAGGAACCGGTCAAGAATGCCGATCTCTGGCAGCAACTGGACGAACAGGTCAGCCGACACACCGTGAAATGGCAATGGGTACGCGGTCATATCGGCCATCCCGGCAACGAACGTGCCGACCAGTTGGCCAACCGTGGCGTCGACGAAGTGCGTGGCATCAAGCACGGCTAGACAGTAGAAGGCTGGCGGGTTGAATAAGCGTCAGCCATTAACCTTCTACATTCTTCAGGTTTCAACGCCAGCGTTTTGAAGGCATAGAGCGAAAGCGCTACGTTGTTGACGCCCAATGAAAAACCATACAAAGCCACGCCTGTCAGCAGCGTTCGAATCGACGCTTGCCCCCGTGAGAATCGCAAACCGTCCAGAAAACCAGTCCACAATGCCGGTTGTTGCTGCTCGACCAGCAAGCGCTTGCGAAGGCCTTTGGTCGAAAAGATGCACAGCGCAGAACAGATGAACGCCAGCACATTGGTCAAAACCGCCCAGACAGGCCCTGCCCAGACAAATAGTGCAGGTCCCAGAGACGCCGACAGTACCGAAACGCCCGTCAGGGAAAACATCGCCTTGGCGGATGCTTCCACCCGGCGCTCGGGCGGGATGACGATTTGCATGATGGCTTGACGGGACGGGTTGAAGAACTGCGCAGCCACACTGTTAGCAAACAGTAATATGAGTATCCCCGTCAGTACCTGCATCTGGTCAAGTTCAGACTGCGAATAAATCGCTGCAAATGCCAGAAAATTGAGCACCCTGATGACGTCGGCACTGATCATCACGTTCAGCGGCGTCATGCGATCTACCCATGCCCCCGCAATTGGAGCCACCAGCACGCGAGGAATCGCAGATGCGGCCACCGCCAGTCCCAGGGCGGTTGGCAAGAAGGCGCTGTCATGGAAAAGATCGGTTGCCAGCCAAACGATGACAGTCGCTTCAAAAACAAACTCCCCAAAGGAAGAAAGCGCTTGCCCCAGCCACAAGAGCGAGAAGTTTCTGCCGATGAAAAATTTTGTAAGTCGGTTTCCCATACTCAAAATCCCCTGTGCTTTTTAGTCTGGCTTGGTTATAGAATTTGCCTGGATTATTTTATGTATTAAGTACTTTTGAAGTGGGTTGAGTGCGGTGTGTTTGGTTATCGATTTACAGCGGGTTTCTTGAAAAGTCGAGCTTTAACGTCTTTAACTTCAAGATGGCTGCTGGCTGGTGCAGGTGCCGTTAGTTAAATTGTGTAAATATTTTCCTTGAGCAGCATGGATTTATAGCTGGCCATGCTCGTGTTGTCTAATCATTCATCCTGTGGGTTAGCTTTCTGTTTCTGTGAAATATCAATATCAGTCTGGAGAAGGGTCTGCTTCTTGATTGTAGAACGTGAAGCCATTGGCATGGCTAAATGCTTGTCTGCTGTAAAGAACGGAGCTGTGTACGGTATTTTGCGCGTCATCAAAGGCCTGCGGGAAGTGGAGTCACTGCACAGTTCCCTCAGTAGCGTCTTTAAGCGAAAGCAAGATATAGGCGAAGGCTGTGATCAATGCCTTTCTTAAAATAAGTTGTAGGATGTTTCTTCAAAGTACTACTGAAGTTTCTCTGTTTTCATTTCGGGCTGGTAAATATTATTTGGAATGGTTCACTAAAGAAGGTACACGGTCTGTGCAAAAAAAGAATGTCAGGTAAGGAAGAGTTTATGACGTTAAACCGTTTCCAGAATGCAGTACTCAGGCCACC
This sequence comes from Pseudomonas sp. fls2-241-TYG-175, assembly GCF_030209155.1. Taxonomy (NCBI): domain Bacteria; kingdom Pseudomonadati; phylum Pseudomonadota; class Gammaproteobacteria; order Pseudomonadales; family Pseudomonadaceae; genus Pseudomonas; species Pseudomonas sp. fls2-241-TYG-175. The sequence goes on from NZ_JARVSO010000039.1 coordinate 106,948, forward strand.
CGGGCCGGACTGATCCTCACGCCCCAGCGCGAAGCCCACACCCTTGAACGGTTGCGCCATTACCTCGCAACCCATTGCGACGAACACAGGAAGTGAATGTTATGACCCTAACCAGGAGCGGCCGCTATAGCGTCGCCCGGCTCGGCGTATGTGTGGGCGTATTGCTCGCACAGGGCGCGCAGGCCAGCACCCTTGAAGCCATCAACCACACCCACTGGGCGATCAACCGCTTCAGCGTCGATGGCCGTTCGGGTATCGACATCATCGGTCCGTATCAGGGCGGTGGGGGCGGTTGCTGTTATGTCGCGCCGTCGCGCTGGGAGCCGGGGATGACGGTGCGTGTTGATTGGGAGACTGGTGTGGCTTATCCCGATGGTTTCCCGGGTTTTGTTGACGAAGCCAAGTATGACGCTTGGGCAGTAAAAATAATTGCCCAAAAACGCCGACACACCAAAACAGTGCCTGTTCCCGACTACACCGGCCAGAACGTCTGCGGTCTCACCGTGCATTTCCTGCCATGCGATGAGCTTCAGGTCACGACGTCCTGCTACGCCTATGGCAGCCCCGAATACCCGATCAAGACCGCGCTGTACCTGCCGGAGCCTCAGTCATGTTCACAGTAATGCGCGATTTCGATCAGGAGGTGTGGCGATGAAGCCGATGATCCGTCAGGGCGATACGTTGCTGGAGTTTGGTGGGCAGGTGCTTGAAGGACATTATGCGTGTCACTGCAAGCCCATGGCCTGTCACTCATCTTTATACACAAGTCCGCCCCAACACTGATCGTGCCCATCGCTCCGCGTGGGCATGCCTCTCGTGACGCTCCGCGTCACAGATGGCACAGATGGCACAGATTGCGGATTCAGTGATCCGAGCGCATGACGTGTTTAACAATGAGCGCTGGAGCTTTGGCATGCAGCCCACGATGCTGTGCACCACATTCCAGAGCGGACGCGGAGCGTCCTGAGAGGCATTACCACGCTGGAGCGTGGGAACGATCAGCGTTATCTCAAGCACGCCGATCATGCCCATCCTTAAGCTCAGCGTCATACCCAGGTCTTGCTGCAACCACAGGGTATGTACTCAGCCAGATGCTTACGTTCTGGCCCCGTTTTGCGCGTCTTCCAGACTTGTGTATGACGATGAGTGGCCTGTCAGGGGGATGCCGTGCAGTTTAATCGGCATGGTCTGGCCAAGTCTGGTGGCTGATCCGTCTTCTGGTAAAAGCCCGTACTGCGCCCTTCGAAGACGGCGACAGTTGTTACCGTAGGTTGCTCAAGACACCTAACGGCTTGAACCTGACCTAAGTACCTTCGCACTAATTTGGACGCCGGTCCGTTGGTACGCCTCAGGTTGAGGCGCTTCAGGTTGCCGCAGCAGATATTTCTCAAGAGCATGGCAGGGGGCGTACCAGCCGTGCAGCATGCGAAACAAATCGAGATATCCTGCAAACAGAACGCCCTAGACAATCAGGCACACATCGACACGACATTCAGCCATCCGCCACAGCATGCTAATATCGCGGCCTGCAAACGAGGCATCAGTTCATGGCATTGCAAAACACAGACAACAGATCGATCGTACTCGACACCGAAACCACCGGTATGCCGGTGACCGACGGGCACCGCATCATCGAGATCGGTTGCGTCGAGCTGATCGGCCGTCGCCTGACCGGGCGGCATTTTCACGTTTACCTGCAACCTGATCGCGAGAGTGATGAAGGCGCCATCGGCGTGCACGGTATCACCAACGAATTTCTGGTCGGCAAGCCGCGCTTTGCCGAAGTCGCCGATGAATTCTTCGAGTTCATCAAGGGCGCTCAGCTGATCATCCACAACGCGGCGTTCGACGTTGGTTTTATCAACAACGAATTTGCGTTGATGGGCGCTCACGACAAGACCGACATCACCCAGCACTGTACGGTGCTCGACACCCTGATGATGGCCCGCGAGCGGCATCCTGGGCAGCGCAACAGCCTCGATGCACTCTGCAAGCGTTACGGCGTCGACAACTCGGGTCGTGAACTGCACGGCGCCTTGCTCGACTCCGAGATTCTGGCTGACGTTTATCTGGCAATGACCGGCGGACAGACTAGTCTGTCGCTGGCGGGCAATGCGTCCGATGGCAATGGTTCGGATGGTGGGTCGAGCAATCGTGGCAGTGAGATCCGCCGCCTGCCTGCCGATCGCACCCCGTGCCGAATCATTCATGCCAGCGAAAGTGAACTGGCCGAGCATGAAGTGCGTATGTCTACGATCGCCAAGGCATCCGGCGCGCCTGCGCTGTGGGTGCAACTGCTGGAGGCCCAGGCGCAGGCTTCATCCTGACAGCAACCGGCAAAGTGGTGACATGACTGTGGCAAACCCTGCTCTGAGTATCCGCGTCGCGGACGAGTGCTTCGAGGATTACATCCTCAACAGCGAATTCACGTTTACCGTTCGCGGTTACGCAACGCCGAAGGTCGGGGAAAGTGTCGAGTCCTGGCAGGTGGAGCCTGTAGAGCCTTATCGCAAGAATTACGGCATCGATTCACAGGAGTTCTGTGATTACCGGGATTCTGCCGGCAGCTCGGTGCTGGTCGCGTGGCTGGATGGGCGGGCAGTCGGGCACATGGTGCTCAGTACCCACTGGAGCGGGTATGCCTATGTCGATGAGTTGGCCGTCGACGAGTCGGCGCGACGTCATGGCGTAGCGCGGTCACTGCTGGACGTCGCCCAGTTCTGGAGTCGCAAGCGCAACCTTCCCGGCATCATGCTGGAAACCCAGAACAACAATCTGGCGGCCTGCAAACTGTATGAGCAGTGTGGATTCGTGGTCGGCGGTGTGGACCACATGCGCTACAGGGGCATTGATCCGCAGACCCGCGAATCGGCGATCTTCTGGTATCTGATCTTTCCCCAGCCCTGATTCGCGCATGAACAGGGCCTGATGGTCGGGGTTTACTTCGGCAGGCGGGTCATCTTCACGCCGGACTGCACCAGTTCGAAATCGTCCCCACCCAGATGCTTGACCCGGTCGCCGATAGCCAGGCGATAAGTGATCACAGGCTGACCCTGAGCCTCATCGGGCTGCGATTCATGAAATTCATGCACCGGATAAACGCGACCTTCCGCATCTCTGGCATGAAATTGTCCGACGAGAACTGAAGCCATTTGCTTTGAAACCTCTGAAACTGAATATAACTGCTGGTTTACGAATTCATCGAGGGGTGTAGACCACTGATTTATAGGGGAGTTTGCCGCCTGCAAAAAAATAGTCGGCGCTTGTGTCTGCCGGGGGCAGGGAATGAAAGCGCCTTCGGTTCGTCTAAACCCCTTGCGTGATCTATACCTTACCCTTTCATGAATCAGATGACGGATATTTCCATGAGCCAGATTCATTCCATCGCCGTATTGGTCGGCAGTCTACGCAAAGCGTCCATCAACCGTAAGATCGCCCTTGCTCTGGCGGAGCTGGCCCCTGCGAATTTAAAGCTGAATATCGTCGAAATTGGCGATCTGCCGCTGTACAACGAAGACATCGATGGCGAATCTGTTCCGCCTGCCTACACCGCGTTTCGCGAGCAACTCGCGGCCGCTGACGGGTTTCTTTTCGTGACGCCCGAGTACAACCGCTCGGTGCCAGGTGCTCTGAAAAACGCTATCGATGTAGGCTCGCGCCCTTACGGAAAAAGTGCGTTCAGCGGTAAGCCGGGTGCGGTCATCAGTGCGTCCCCCGGCGCGATCGGCGGCTTTGCTGCAAACCATCACCTGCGCCAGTCACTGGTATTTCTGGATGTGCCTTGTCTGCAGCAGCCGGAAGCCTATCTGGGCAATGCCGGCACATTTTTCGATGAGGCCGGTACGCTGTCCGAAAAGGCACGACCCTTCCTGCAGAGCTTCATCAACGCGTTCGCCGCCTGGGTCGAAAAGAACCACAAGGCTTGAGTGCCGTGCGCTGATTGGTCCCCGCTCAGGCGGGCTGACGAATTGCCTTATGTAACGCAGCCCTTCGGCTGCAATCAATAAGCTGTTTCCTTTTGTCCCTGTGCACGCTGTCGAGCAGCGTGTACAGGGCACGATTTCAAGGAAACAGTACATGCCCGCGTCACCTCCCTATTTTTTCAGTGAATCACTCAGGTCGCAGTTCGCACGCGATGTACAGGAAGCGGCTGACGCTTTCCGAATCACCGTGGCTCAACGCGACTGGCTAACGAGACTGGCAGACACCGAAGGCCCGACAGCGCCTGTACCGGCGTTGCCCAGGGTCGATAGACTGGTCTTGAGCGACAACAGGCTTCAGGTGGCCGAATTGGCCGGTGCGCTGTTGATCAGTGATCCTGCCGATTCCGATGCTCCGGTTTTCCTGAGCACGCTGCTGTTGGGTATCGAGTCGTTCGACAATCGCGTGTCACTCCTTATGGCGTTGAAGAAGCGATTCCCGGAGGTCGATTTCGAGTCGGTTGAAATCGACGCCGAGCATGTGCAGACCCCACTGTTCGAGACGCAATCGCGCCTGATCATGATTCAGCAGGCCGCACACCTCGAGAGCCTGTTCGGACAATTGCATGCGCTGCCCGACTTGCAGAGCGTGTTGGGGCAGGGGCTCAGTGCAAGGTTGCAGGCGCTGAGTCCCGAATTCCATGTCGATGTCTTCTCCCATCCTGTGCAACTGGTCGACACGACCCAGTCTATGAGCATCGTTGGTGTCCAGCGTCTGGATGACGTCGTGCTGGATGAATATGTTTCCCGCACGCTGCCGACCGGCCTGAAACGCCAGTATCTGGATGCGCGTGGGCGGATGTTGTCCGACGGGCAAGTGCAACTCTGCACGAATGCCATTTCGCAGACGATCAAAAATGTCGTTGGAACGTATGAGCAATCGCTGACGGATTTCTGGGCATCCACGCGAAGCGATGGCCAGGCCGTTCGTGACGTTTGCGTTCAGGCGCTGACGGAATCCTTTCGTCAGCATCTGCTGTCGAGTCGCAGCAACGGCTCATTGAGCACGGCCGAATTTCGCCGTTTGCGCTGCCTGATACCGTCGTGCGGTACCTCGCCGCAGTCCGAATCGATCAGGCTTCGACGGCTGTCGGTCGTCGTTGGCAGCAACGAGCCGGTCAAGCTGACCGGACTGTTCATGATCGATTTCGAGCAGGGGGAGCCGAGTGGCGTTTACCTTTACTCCTTTCTGAGAGGTTTCAGGCATTTTGCCGATTCGAATCAGGTCGAGGCGTATCTGTCCCATGGCCAGGGTCGTTCCGACCTGCTGCTCTTTTCGTCCTTGAACGACCAGCCGTTGATCGAGGCGCCCGGTCAGGTCGAGTTGCATACGGAGACACTGACGGCGTCGCTCTTTCCCCATTGTCTGGACCTGATCATTGCCCTGCAAAAGCGCAGTCTCCGGTACACCCTGGGGTTGGCGACGCTCGGACATTCGAGAACACCGGTCCGGGTCGATGATGCTCTGGATATCAGAGTTCTGCTGGACGCCCGTTTGATGGGGCTGCACGGCCCGGGTCGCTGGCGCTCGGGTGAGAGTGCGTTCGAGCGTATCTGGCAAACGAGTACTGCTGTTGTGCACGATGTCAGTTTCGAATCTGTGGGTACCTGGGCCGGCAAACTGGAAAAAATGGAGCTGCTGTTCCGAGAGGTGTCACTGCTGCACCCCGGCGTGGATGGCTGCATGCGCAGTGCACTCAATTTTTATCTGGCCCTTGTGGGTGACGCCAATCTGGATTCACGCGAACTCCGCGTGGCATCCCTTTCCGGTGGTGATGACTCGATGCCCTTGCTTTCATGGGCGCTCGGAAGGGTTTGCGGGCATTCAGGCGGGGCATTGACCGGTGCGCTCGTTGTGGGTGGCGAGCTTCCTCCATCGCCCCGTTCGCTGGCGCAGAGCCTGCCTGTGACGATAATCGAGGAGATGGTCAATTGCGTGCTGGCCGATTTTGCCTCGCGTTATGAATGTCAGATTGACGAGTTCTATACGCATCAGACGCGCTATCTGAATACGTATGTAAAACCCGGTGCAGTAATGAGGCTTGTCCGGGAGTACGGCCTGCGCCTGGAGCTGACCATGCAGAGGCGTCTTGGCAAGGTCTCTGAACCGGTGCTGGACAGTCTGGAGCAGGTCCTCAACAGGCCACTGCCTGCGTTGAGGCAGGAACTGGGTCAGGCTCGAGTCGAGGCTTATACCGTGTCTGCCCGGTACGGCAGTCCCGAGCGTCGCATCACGCTTCCCAATGTGTTCGTGCTGTGCAAACCGCTGCAAAGCGAGCATTCGGTCATCTGGTCGCCGATTCATGGGCTCAGGAGCTTCGAATCACTGACGGCGTTGAAGGCACAGATCACGCTGGAGATGACATCCTTACCCGCCACCGAATTGAGAGGGCTGTTGTCGGAGCCGGACAGGCAGGCCATGCTGGAGTACCTGAGTGGTACGCGTGCGCCTGATGTCAGGATTGATCTGCATCTCATCAGCGGGCATTTTATCGAGGCGCTGCAGGGGCAGGAGATCGAACGGCAGCGCCACACGATCACCAGCCTTTACCAGCAGGCCGTCGAGCGACAATTGGCCCCGACTGTGTTCAGCCACCTCCTGGATTCGGTAGAGCGTGACGATACCAATCGCCATGCCCTGAACCATCTGGGTGTCATCATTCAGTCGGTTGTTTACCAGACCATCGTGCCCCAGTGGATCAGCGACGCCTCGACGCAGGAACAAGTCGTTCTTATCGATATCCTTCAGCGTTTCTATGTGACCTGCGTCGCGCAGAAGGATTTTCTGTTCGGTATCCCCAGCCTCTATGAGTATTCCCGCCGACAACTGATTCTCAGGTTGATGCATGATTTTCCAGAGCAGGCCATTGACCCTGACGACATTACGGTCACCCTGACACATTACATTCCATCGCCGGTGCCGCCCGGCCAGATCAACGCACTGCCAGCCGCGACCGAGCGGGTCAGCGAAAGTCTTGGTGAGTACGCCGTGAACCGATTCATGTCCCGACAGGATGGGGTTCTTACGCTTGCGGCAAACAAGGGTAAGACGCTCGATCCTTCCCTTACGGTGGCCTATGTCCGTGACATGGCAGACTCGCTCGATATTGCGAAAGGTTATCGGCGTTTGCTGGGGTCGAAGCTGGTCGAGAGTAACCCCGATTACCTCGCCCGGAAAAAACTGTTCTCCGAACAGATGCCGGCGACAGGGCTGCTCAGTGCTTTTACATCAACCTTGAAGAAGGAGATGTCTGAAGACGCATTCGTCTTTATCAACCACGTTCTGAACATGCCTGACGGTCTTGCCCGTCTGTCTGCCAAGGGGCGCGAGGTGATGATCAGTCCGCTCTATCTGCTGCCGTCCAGTGAGGGGTGGGCGCCCACCACGGTCATCAATACATACATCATCGGGCCTTCCGAGTCCTCGGATACCGGCTCTGGCCCCTGGATACTTTACGCCCCTTTGAACGGAGATTTTGTATTTCGCGAATATGCCGATCTTGATGGGCTTGTGCATGATATCCGTACTTCCGCGAGCCTTCAGGCATTCATCCTTGATCGCATCGAGCCGGACCAACGCAAGATTTTTGACAACGGCGGTTTTATGGAGCCGCATCTGCCGTTCAGTGTCGAGTCTTCCTTTGATCTGCCTCTGGAGCGTCCGCAACCGGTGACGCTGCAGGTGCGACCCTACAAAGGTAATGCGCTTGACCTGCTGTTCGAGGGCACGCTGCAATCTCTGACGCTTCAAGTGCAGCAACAGACAGTGACCAGCGATGAGTTGCGAAGCACAGCAACGCGATACCTCTTCGGACTGGCTGCCGAACAGGCCATGGCGCTGTTGCCGGGTCGGCTGGGGGCGCTGGTCGGGGTGTTGCAGGGGCAGAGCCTGTTGAGCAGATCGGCCGCTTCGGCCGGGGAGCAACACTGGGGCCAGGCCGTGGCGGAATTCATGGCAGCCCTGTGCATGCTGATCTCGTCGGGGTTGAACGTGCAGATGGACGGTACATCGAATTTGGATGATGACGCAGGCGATCAGTCTGCGCAGGTAGAACCCGAGGCTGAGGAGGAAGAACCTGGAGAAGTGCCACCTTTTCCCGAGTTTTCCTGGTCGAATAATTCCCTGACCCAGCAGATCCGCACCCGGCTGCGTCAGTTCGAGGTTCATGACGTCGCGCTTGAATCCCTGCATAAGGATGAGCTGTTCAACACCTACAACGATCCGGTCAGCGGGAAGAAGTATGCCGCTATCGACGGCAACGCCTATGAGTTGCGCTCCGACCGGGATGGCTGGTTCATTGCCTCGAAAGACATGGCTGGCCCGCCAGTGGTACTGGACAAGGATCAGCGCTGGAAGCTGGATCTGCAGATGGGCCTCAAGGGCGGCGGCGGTATCGTCACGCGTCTCAAGAACAGCCAGCTCGATATCAGCATTGATGAAGCACTGGCGGTGGACTCGAGCGGCATGCTGGATATTCGCCGTACCTTCCGGGGAATGGCGCTGGCCATTGAGGAGGGGCATGCACAGGCGCAACGCTATCTGGAAAACTGTCTGGACAACCTGCGCCTCAGACTGCCGGAAAATTCGGTGGATACTCGTGCGCAGAAAATCGTCGGAGATTTTTTCGGAACCGGTTCACCTGATGCCCGGGCTTACGACGTTGTCAGGCAGTCGGTAACAAAACTGTACAACGCACTCATGGATCCGACGCTGTCGCCCATCGACTCGCCGCGCTTCGTGGTTGGCGTCAACAGGGTCGGGCGTGAGGAATGCAGTGCCTTCGTTTTCGAAGCGGACCCCCAAAAAAGGATTTTCCTGACCGAGCAGTTCTTCCGGCTTCCTGCCTATCGGTTCAAGGTAAGGGCGATGCGCTCAGGCAGTTTCCACTTTGGTGCCCATTATCGCGCAGCCATTCTGATTCATGAGTTGTCCCATCAGGTGCTCAACACCGAAGACATCGCTTACGTTGACTCTCAGGCGCCCTTTGCCGATCTGCTGGAAGACACGGCAGGTTACCGGTTGCGCATTCGTAATCAGCAGATAGCCCTGCAGCAAAAGGTCTTGTCCTATCAGACGGATCGCAGTCAATTGTTCAAGCAGCTGGAAGACGGGCTATGGCGGGATCTGAAGCGCGCCGATGGCGATGGCAAGAAGACGATCCTGCACATCACGGGCAAAAAGACACTGGATGAAGCGCGCGACGTTTTCTACGCCGATGTCGATAAGCGTACGGACATCATGCTCAGCAATGCCGATTCACTGACGTTGCTGGTGACCTTGCTCGGCAGGGAGCGGTTCGCTCGTTAAGCGGGCGGCTCTGATGATGTTCATCAGAGCCGCCATTTCAGCTCATTCAAACCGTACAGCTCAGACCCTTGCTTCAGACCAGATAGTGGCGCAATTCCCTGGCGATCAGCAGGCGCTGGATCTCGCTCGACCCCTCGTAGATCTGGGTGATGCGTGCGTCACGGTAATAGCGCTCGACCGGGTAGTCCTCGAGATAACCATAGCCACCGTGAATCTGTATGGCCTTGGAACAGACCCATTCGGCCATTTCCGAGGCGAACAGCTTGGCCTGCGATGCTTCTGACAGGCAGGGCTGACCGGCACTGCGCAGTCGGGCCGCGTGCAGGATCAACAGGCGAGTGGCGTTGATGCGGGTGTGCATGTCGGCCAGCAGGTTGGCGATGCTCTGGTGCTCGATGATGGGTTTGTCGAACTGCACGCGTTCGCGGGCGTAGGCCAAAGCGGCTTCGAACGCGGCGCGGGCGATGCCCAGGGCCTGCGCGGCTATGCCTATGCGTCCGCCTTCCAGGTTCGACAGTGCGATGGCCAGTCCCTTGCCGCGCTCACCGAGCAGGTTGGCGGCCGGAATACGGCAATTATTGAGCGTGACCGCGCAGGTGTCCGAAGCGCGGATGCCCATTTTGTGTTCGCTGCGATCCACCACGAAACCGGGATTGTCGGTGGGCACCAGGAAGGCCGACAGGCCTTTCTTGCCCAACTCGGGATCGGTCACGGCAAACACGATGGCCAGTTTCGCCCGTTTGCCGTTGCTCACGAACTGCTTGGCACCATTGATGACCCACTCATCGCCCTGCAATTCGGCACGGGTGCGCAGGTTGTGCGCTTCGGAACCTGCGTGGGGTTCGGTCAGGCAGAAACAGCCGATGGCCTGGCCGGTAGCGAGCTTTTCCAGCCAGGCATGTTTCTGCGCGTCGGTGCCGTAGTTGAGAATTGGCCCGCAGCCGACCGAGCTGTGGACGCTCATCAGGGTGCCGGTGGCTGCGTCGGCTGCAGAAATTTCTTCGACAGCCAGCGCATAGGCCACGTAATCAATATAAGTGCCACCCCATTGCTCGGGCACCACCATGCCCAGCAGGCCTAGCTCGCCGAGCTTGCCGACCAGTGCATCGTCGATCCAGCCGGCCTTTTCCCAGGCCTGGGCGTGCGGGGCAATTTCGTTGCGGGCGAAGTCGCGCGCCATGTCGCGAATCATGATCTGTTCTTCGGTCAATTCCAGGTCGTGCATGACTCAGGTCTCCTGGCCGCTGAAAAAACTTTCGACGTGCGCTGCACTGACGTCCTGCGCACGGTCGTGTTTCCATCGCGGCTTCTTGTCTTTATCGATGATGAGGGCACGTATGCCTTCGATCAGGTCGCCGCGCTCGAACCACTGACGGTCCAGATGCAGCTCCATGGCGAAACAGGCGTGCAGGGAAAGGTGGCGTCCCCGGTTCAGCAGTTCCAGGGTCACGGCCATCGCCAACGGCGAGTGGCCTTGCATGCGTTTGACCGTGTCCAGCGCCCATTGGCGAGTGTCGGCGATGGTCACTTCCTGCAATTGCTCAAGAATGCTCGGGATATCCGGCAGGCCGAAAAAATGGTCGATGGCAGGGCGCAGCAGTTCCAGAGGCGGGTAGGGCAGGCGCTGGGTGCCCAGTTTGGCCATGGCGCCCTGCAGGTCCTTGAGCGGGGTCGATTTCCATTTCAGGTGATCGAGCATGTGATCGAGGCGCGGCAGCATTTCGCTGTTCATCGACCAGTTGGCCAGACCGCAGTACAGCGCGTCGGCCGCCCCGATCTGGCTGCCGGTCACGCCGAGCCAGGTGCCAATCTCGCCTGGCAGGCGGGACAGAAAGTAACTGCCGCCCACATCGGGGAAATAGCCGATCGCCACTTCCGGCATGCCCAGTCGGGTGCGTTCGGTGACCACGCGCAGATCCGCACCCTGAACCAGCCCCATGCCCCCGCCCAGTACCAGACCGTCCATCAGTGCCATCACCGGTTTGCGATAGCCATGAATCGTCAGGTCCAGCGCATATTCTTCGGCGAAGAACATTTGGTGCGAATCCAGTCCGTTGCGGTGGCTCTCGTACAGCGAGCGAATATCGCCGCCCGCACAGAACGCCTTGCCGCCCGCTCCGCGCAGCACGACGGCATAGACGCCCTCGTCATCGGCCCAGGCGTCGAGCTGTTTCCTGAGCGTGCGCACCATCTCCAGATCCAGAGCGTTCAGACCTGCAGGACGATTGAGTGTCAGGTGACCAATGTGATTGCGTACTTCGACCAGAATCGCCCCCCGATTGGCGGACCGTCTGACCGGCAGGGCGGATGAAGCCTGTGAACTCATTCTGAACTCCTTGTTCGTTTGCGCTTTCTTCTTGTACGTTCCCGGCGTCGCAGCCGATCGTAGCAGTGCAAATGTGCAAAGCAAAACTGCGTTTAAGCATAGCCCCAAGTTTCAAATTGCCATCATTTACGGCGCTGTTCGACGCCGTGAGCTTTAATCCATCTGCCTGCACATGAATCATCGCGGCGCTCATGAGTATTCTGGCTGCTGTGACTGTCACACATGGAATTCCTCAAGCCCTTCAACGAATGATTTCCATGAACGACCTGCCATGAACGATTTCTCTTGAGCGATAAATACGCCCCACGCGAATGGGCACCCCATGAACGTCCGACCATGCCGGGTTCGCCGTCGACGCCCCTGCACTCCAACGCAAGGCGCTGGGCGTTCGCGCTGGTCGGCGTGATCGTGGCGCTGACCGGCGGCCTGGGCAATGCACTGGTCATCGCCAACCTGCCCTATCTGCAGGGCGCATTGGGCGCGACTTCTCAGGACATCGCCTGGCTGCCGGCTGCCTACATCATGACCAACGTGTCGATGAACCTGCTGCTGGTGAAGTTCCGGCAGCAGTTCGGTCTGCGTGCCTTCACCGAACTGTTTCTGGTGCTGTATGCGCTGGTGACGCTGGCACATCTGTTCGTCAACGACATCGATTCGGCCATCGCGGTGCGGGCAGCCCACGGGATGGTCGGTGCAGCGCTCAGCACGCTGGGCCTGTATTACATGATCCAGGCCTTCCCGCAAAAATGGCGCTTGAAGGCGCTGGTGCTCGGCCTGGGCACCGCGCAGTTGGCCACACCGCTGGCGCGTCTGGTTTCCGAGGACCTGCTGCAGATCGCCCAATGGCGCGGCCTGTACCTGTTCGAGTTGGGCATGGCGATGCTGTCGCTGGGTTGTGTGCTGATGCTCAAACTGCCGCCGGGGGATCGTTTCAAGGCGTTCGAAAAACTCGACTTCCTGACCTTTGGCCTGCTCGCGCCGGGGTTCGCATTGCTGTGTGCGGTGTTGTCGCTCGGTCGCATCGAGTGGTGGCTGGAAGCGCCGTGGATCGGCATTGCGTCGGCAGCGTCCATCGCGCTGATCTGCGCAGGCCTTGCCATTGAACACAATCGCAGCAACCCGTTGCTGATCACTCGCTGGCTGGGCAGCGGCTCGATTCTGCGGCTGGGGCTTGCAGTGATCCTGTTTCGCATCGTGCTGTCGGAACAATCGGTGGGTGCAGTCGGCTTTCTTCAGGCCCTGAACATGGGCAGTCAGCAACTGCACACGCTTTATCTGGTGATGCTGCTGGGCAGTGTCGCGGGTCTCGCGGTCAGCGCCCTGACCATCAATCCGGCGCACCTGATCAAGCCGTTGCTGATCTCGCTGGCGATGATGGCGGTCGGGGCGTGGATGGACAGCCATTCGACCAACGTTACCCGCCAGTCGAACATGTACCTCAGCCAGTTCCTGCTGGCCTTCGGGGGTACGTTCTTTCTGGGGCCGACGCTGGTGCTGGGCATCAGCGGCGTGCTTGCCAATCCCCGCAACATGATCAGTTTTTCAGTGCTGTTCGGGATCACGCAGAACATTGGCGGCCTGATCGGGTCTGCTGCCTTGGGCACGTTCCAGATCGTGCGCGAAAAGTTTCACTCCAGCCACATCGTCGAGCACCTGACGTTGATCAACCCATTGGTGCAGTCACGGCTGCAAAGCTACGGCGCCAGTTACGGTTCGGTGATCGCCGACCCGTCGCAACGCAACGTTCAGGGCATCCGCGCCATGGCCACGGCGGCCACCCGCGAGGCCAACGTGCTGGCGTACAACGACGTGTTCATGTTGATCGCGTTGATTGCGGTACTGACCATGGTCTGGATTTCGTTCCGGGTCATCTGGCTGAAAATGACCACTCAACCTCAGGCGCTGGCCCCTGTTGCACCAGCTGCTCCGCCTTCCGTATCACCGACCGGCGCACAACCTTCATGACCGAACCCAACACTCCGAACCCCAATCCAGACGCCGAGCGCAGCGCTGCTGCGAGTGGCGAAACCGTGAAGCGTACTGACGGACCGGCTCCTGCACCGCTGAAATCACCGGTTACCAGCCGCCCGAGTTCGCGACGCAAGCGCATCATCTCCTCAGTGCTGTTTGGCGTCGTCGCGCTGGCCGGTGTGTTGATCGTGCTGTATGCGTGGCAACTGCCTCCGTTCACCAGCCCGATCCAGAGCACCGAAAATGCGCAGGTGCGAGGCCAGACCACGTTGATCAGCCCGCAACTGAGCGGCTACGTGTACGAGGTGCCGGTGCAGGACTTCCAGTTCGTCAAAACGGGCGACCTGCTGGTGCGGCTGGATGATCGCATTTACAAGCAGCGTCTGGATCAGGCGCTGGCCCAGTTGGACGTGCAGAAGGCCTCGCTGGCCAACAACCTGCAACAGCGGCGCAGCGCCGAGGCGACCATTGTTCAGCGTCAGGCCCAGTTGCAGAACACCATCGCCCAGAGCCGCAAGAGCGCCGCCGATCTGCGCCGCAATCAGGCGCTGGTGACCGATGGTTCGGTATCGAAAAGCGAGCTGGACGTGACCCGTGCCGCCGATGCCCAGGCAAGTGCCGCGGTCGCTGAAGCCAAGGCAACCTTGCAGATCGCCCGCGAGGACCTGCAGACGGTGATCGTCAACCGGGGTTCACTGGAGGCTTCGGTCGCCAACGCCGAGGCGGCGATTCAACTGGCACGTATCGACCTGGACAACACCCGCATCGTGGCACCCCGTGACGGTCAACTGGGGCAGATCGGCGTGCGCCTGGGGGCTTACGTCAATTCCGGCGCGCAGTTGATGGCGCTGGTGCCGGAACGGCGCTGGATTATCGCCAACATGAAAGAAACCCAGATGGCTGACGTGCGCTTGGGGCAGTCAGTGAGTTTCACCGTCGATGCGCTGGATGACCAGACCATGCACGGCCGTGTGCAACGTATATCGCCTGCCACAGGGTCCGAGTTCAGTCTGTTGCCTGCGGATAACGCCACCGGCAACTTCGTGAAGATCTCCCAGCGGATCCCGGTGCGCATTATCGTCGATGACAACCAGCCACTGCTCGAACGGCTCCGGCCGGGGATGTCGGTGGTGGTGAGTATCGACACCGGCACCGAAGGTGACGTGCCCCCGGATCCTTTTTGATGATCGTTCCTACGCTCTGCGCTCATCGTTATACATAAGTCATCTGGCCATCCAGTGAGGCAGCAGCACTGATGCGCTTTTGTACCGCGATGTCATGAACACCGCAGATCGCGACGTGGGTGAAG